>NZ_JBHSEY010000015.1:0-55014 GCF_042654745.1 Comamonas denitrificans | reverse complement strand
TGAGTTCGATGGCGAAGACGACCACGTTCACCTGCTTGTGAACTACCCGCCCAAGGTTTCGGTATCGATCTTGGTGAATAGCCTCAAGGGCGTGTCCAGCCGGATGATTCGCAAGAAAAATTACCCCAGCGTCCAAAGAAAACTTTGGGGTGGAGCGCTGTGGTCGCCCAGCTACTTTGCCGGTAGCTGTGGTGGCGCACCGATTGCTGTCATTCGCCAGTACATCGAACAGCAGCAGACGCCGCATTAAAACCAATCCAATCCACCAGGACGGCTTTGCCGTCCGCGCTCTTGACCCTGCCCTGAACGGCAGGGTTTGCCGCGCATCGGATCAACACATTGCGCTGCTTGTCGGCATTGGCATCCAGCACCTGTGCCAGCCGATCGGCCCCGCTGATGCGCACCGCGTTGATGGCATCGATGGTTTGCGTCAGTTTGTTGAAGTAATCGCTGGCCGGGTATTGCAGCAGATCGATTTCAAGCACCTCGGTGCGGGCCAAATGGTTGCTTTCATTGAGTAATTCTGTTGCTGTTTTGACCAAGCCACCCAGTTCTTGCTGGTAGGCCGGGTTCAAGGTCATGGCCCGCTGAATAAAGCGCCCGACTTGCTTTTGGAACGTCGTGGTTTGGCTGATCAAGGCCCGAAACGCGCCCCGATCGTCCACACTTAAAAACGCCTGGGTCAAAAACCCCGTGCCCATGGCCTGCATTTGCCCCACCCCTTCGGTGAGCTGCGGCGCTTGCACCAAGGCGGCCTGCAGCAGCGCCACATTGGCCGGGTCTTCGTTGGACTGCAGGCGGTAGGCCACCAGCAGTTCTTCGTTGATCATCATCAGCTCGGCGATCAAATCGGTATGGCGGGCAAAGCTATCGGCCACCTCAACCTTGTTGGCGGCCACCGCCTGCTCCAGCGCCTGCCAGGTGGTCTGCCATTTTTGCAAGCGCTGCTGCTCTTGCACCGGCGCATTGTTTTGCACCAGTATCGCTGCGGCATTGCCCAGGGCCTGGTTCACGGCCTCTTTGGCCGTTACGCGCCGCTGCTGCATGCCCTCATTGCCACTGAGCACCCCGGCCGACAGCCCCCGATGCACCTGGGTGTGCTGTATGACCATGTTCAGCGCCATGAGCACCGGCACCCCCTCAGCCTGGCGGTGGGCCTGGCGCACGTCGGTGATGGTTTGTTTTAAATACAGCGCTGAAGGAAAGGCCACCATCGCCAAGGTGAGTAACCCCAGCAAAGTAAATTTTTGTGCCAACCGCAGTTGAGTGAGCCAGTGCAACATAAAGCATCGCTCCCAAAGAAATAATTCCAATCCTTAAGTATAGAGAGGACGGTGCCAAAGGCCCCCACAAACAAAAGCGGGACGGTATTATTTTCTAGGTATAAAAAGAGCAAGCAGGCTCTAGGCTCACACGCGCATATCGCCCGTATCCAGGAAGCGCTGGTGCCAGGAGAGCGCCTCGGTCAGGAGGTGCGGCGTGTGCAGCGCCCCTTTGGCGCAGGCGCGGTCGAAGTAGTCCTGCAGCATGGGGCGGTAGCTGGGGTGGGCGCATTTTTCAATCACCACCTTGGCGCGTTGCTTGGGGGAGAGGCCGCGCAGGTCGGCCAGGCCCTGTTCGGTGACGATGATTTGCGTGTCGTGCTCGGTGTGATCGACGTGCGAGCACATGGGCACGATGCAGCTGATCTTGCCGCCCTTGGCCACCGACGGCGTGACGAAGAACGACAAATAGCCGTTGCGCGCAAAGTCGCCGCTGCCGCCGATGCCGTTCATCATGCTGCTGCCCATCAGGTGGGTGGAGTTGATGTTGCCGTAGATGTCAGCCTCGATCATCGAGTTCATGGCGATCACGCCCAGGCGGCGCACCAGCTCGGGGTGGTTCGATATTTCTTGCGGGCGCAAGATGATGCGGCTGCGGTAGAAGTCCAGATTCTTTTCAAAATCCTCAAACGCCTGGGCGGAGAGCGAAATCGCCGTGGCCGAGGCGCGGCTCATCTTGCCGGCGCGCAGCAAATCGAGCATGCCGTCCTGCAGCACCTCGGTAAAGCCCAGCAGCTGCTCGAACGGGCCGTGCAGCAGCCCGGCCAGCACGGCATTGGCGACATTGCCCACGCCGGATTGGATGGGCAGCATCTGCTTGGGCAGGCGGCCGGCCTGCATCTCGTGCGTCAAAAAGTCGATGATGGCGCTGGCAATCAGGTTGGAATCGGCATCGGGCGCGTTGAACACGTTGTTGCGGTCGCTGCCGTGCGTTTCCACCACGGCAATCACTTTGGCCGGGTCCACCTTCAGGTAGGGCTCGCCAATGCGGTTGTCGGCGTGCGTCATGGAAATGGGCATGCGCCGGGGCGGGATGGCCGTGCCGTAGTAAATGTCGTGCATGCCCTCCATCGCGCCGGGCAGCTTGGTGTTCACTTCCAGGATCACCTGGTCGGCAATCTCCAGCCAGGTTTTGTTGTTGCCAATCGCCGTGGAGGGGATGAGCAGGCCATCGGCCGTTACGCCCAGCACCTCGATCACCGCCACGTTCATCTTGCCGAAGAAGCCAAACCAGGCGTGCTGGGCCACGTGCGACAGGTGCATGTCGATGAAGTCGATCTCGCCCGCATTGATCTGCTGGCGGGCGAGGGGGTCGGTGTTGAACGGCAGGCGCTGACCAATGGCGTGGGCTTGCGACAGCGCCCCATCGCACTCCGGCGCGGTGGACGCGCCCGTCCAGAGGTTGATCTTGTACGGCCTGCCCTGCGCGTGCTCGGCTTGGGCGCGCTCGGCCATGGCTTGGGGCAGCGCCTTGGGGTAGCCCGCGCCGGTAAAGCCGCTCATGCCAACCGTGGCACCGTGGGGGATGAGGGCGGCTGCCGCAGCAGCGTCCATGATGCGGTTATGAAATTGTGAAAAGCGCACGCGCTCGGCGATACCCATAGAAGTCTCCAATCCAAAAAAAAGCCAAGCCGCCTTAAAAGGCGGCTTTTATAGGGAGAAATACTATCGGTACTAACCCGTATTTGCCAGCGCTTCCGATTCCTTAAGTAGCTGTTATTGCCCAGACCTCTGGATGCGTTTGCCTTCCATATCCTCACGCAGCTTTTGTGCTGAGACATGCACGATGCGCCCATCTTGCACGATGACGATACCGGTATCGGTCTGAATCGCTGTTTGACGCGCCAGCGCCGCTGCACGGTGTATCGCGGCCATGGAGGCGCGCAAATCCGGATTTTTAGCAGTGGAAATATCAACCGGCTTCATGTGTTTTCTCCCCATTCCAATAACTGTGGTGCAGGGCCTGCTGCTCCCAATCGACGGCCCATCATCAAGCAGTCCTTCCCCGGCTCAGCAGCCAATGCAGGAGGATCGCCCCGAAGGTTGCCGTGCCGATGCCGCCCAGGGCGAAATCGCCAAATTTCAGCGTGAACTCCCCGGTGCCCAGAATCAGCGTGATGGCGGCGACGACGAGGTTTTTGGTGTCGGAAAAATTCACCCGGTTGTCCACCCAGATGCGGGCCCCGGCGACGGCGATCAGGCCGAAGACGACAATAGAGACCCCACCCATCACCGGCAGCGGAATGGCCTGGATCAGCGCCCCAAACTTGGGCGAAAAGCCCAGCAGCAGCGCCAGCAGGGCCGCCACCAGGAACACGGCGGTGGAATAGATGCGCGTGGCCGCCATCACGCCGATGTTTTCGGCATAGGTGGTCACGCCGGTGCCACCGCCCGCACCGCTAACCATGGTGGCGATGCCATCACCGATGAAGGCGCGGCCCATGTACTGGTCGAGGTTTTTGCCCGTCATGGCGGTAACGGCCTTGATGTGGCCCAGGTTCTCGGCCACCAGGATGATTACCACCGGCACGATGAGCAGCATGGCGTTGGCGCTGAACACCGGCGTATGCAGACTGGGCAGGCCCAGCCACGGGGCGGCAATGACACCGCCCATGTCCACCGGCTTGCCCCAGCCCAGGCCGTTGGTGAACACGGCGTAGAGCAGGCTGGCAACAATCAGCCCCAGCAAGATCAGCAGCCGCTGCAGCATGCCGCGCGTGAACACGGCCACCAGCGCCACGCAGGTGAAGGTCATGGCCTGCATCCAGGCCTCGAAGTTGTTGGCGGCCATGTTTTTAATGGGAATGGCTGCCAAGTTCAGGCCAATGATGGCCACGACAGCGCCCGTCACTACCGGCGGCATGAGTTTTTCAATCCAACCGGTGCCGATGGCCTGCACCAGCAGCCCCACCAGGGTATAGACCGCGCCGCAGGCAATGATGCCGCCCAGCGCCAGGCCGATATTGGCGTTAGCCCCCTGGCCTGCGTAGCCGGTGGCGGCAATCACCACGCCAATAAAGGCAAACGACGAGCCCAGGTAGCTGGGCACCTTGCCGCCGGTGATCAAAAAGAAAATCAGCGTGCCAATGCCGCTCATCAGCACGGCCAAATTGGGGTCAAACCCCATCAGGATCGGGGCCAGCACGGTGGAGCCAAACATAGCGATGACGTGCTGCACGCCCATCAGGCCGGTTTGCGCCCAGGGCAGGCGCTCATCGGGGCCGATGACCCCACCGCCCTGCAGTGCCGAGGAAGGTTTTTCTGACCAGGTAAACAGGCCCATTGCATTCATCCTTGAAAAAAAGTGGCGCGATATTAAACCGGCAGATGCACTTTTTGGGACTGTGCCCCGGGGTGGCCCTGGGTTCCCCAATCTTTCTGAACGCAACGCTCTGAACGCAAACGGGCGCGGCCCTTTGCAGAGCCGCGCCCGCCAGACAGGGCGTGTGGTTGCGCCCTGAAACGCAAGTCCGTGCTTACTTGGCCACGGCTTCCAATGCAACGGTGATGGTCACCTCGTCGCCCACGTTGGGGACGTACTTGCTCAGGTTGAAGTCAGAGCGCTTGATCACGGTTGTGGCATTAGCACCCACGGCTTCTTTTTTCATCATGGGGTGCAGCTTGGTGGCGAAGTGGGTCACCTTCAGCGTCACGGGCTTGGTGATGCCTTTGATGGTCAGGTCACCTTCAATGGTGGTGGGCTGGTCGCCTTCAAACACCACTTTGGTCGATTTGAAAGTGGCGGTAGGGTATTTGGCAGTGTCAAAAAAGTCTTCGCCCTGGATGTGGCCGTTGAACACGGTCGAGCCGGTGTTCACCGAGGTGGTGTCAATCACCACATCCACCGAAGCCGTTTTGGCCGCTTGGTCCAAGGTGATCGTGCCGGTGGTTTTGTCAAATTTTGACAACTGCATCGACAAGCCCATGTGCTGGTACGAGAAGTTGGGGAAAGAGTGGCCGCTATCGACGGCGTAAGTCACGGGGGCCGCAATGGCCGAGGTTGCAAAAGCGCCAGCCAGGGCCAGGGCAGCGGTCAGTTTTGTCAGATGACGCATGGTTTTCCTTTTCAAAGGGTTGCAAAAAAAGAGAGGAATAAACAACCAGGGGGTTATTTGGCAGTGAGCTGGAAATGCACCACCACATCATTGGCAACAATGTCAAACGCTTTCCAAGCCCCCTCGCCAATGGAGAAAGCACCGCGTTGAATGGTCAGCTTGCCTTCAAACACGCCCTGGCCCGCTTTTTCCGTGAAACGGGCGGGCACGGTGACGGTTTGCTTTTGGCCTTTGATGGTCAGGGTGCCCACCACTTCGTACTGGCCGGCCGTGGGCAGGGCTTTGACGCTGGTGGATTCAAACCGGGCTTTGGGAAAGGCGGGGGTGTTGAACCAGGTCTTGGTGGCCAGCTCGTCATTGGCCTCGTCGTTATCGACATCGACGCTGGCCAAATCCACTTCCAGCACGGCGCTGGCTTTGTCGGCATGCGCGGGGTCAAAGCGCAACTGGCCGCTAAAGGTTTTGAACACGCCTTGCATGCCCACACCCATTTGTTGGTAGTCAAAAGTGATTTTGCTGGCCTGGGGCTGCAGCTGGGTGTATTCGGCCGCTTGGGCGCTGGTGGCAAAAAGCAGGCCGACCGCCCAGGCAAAGCTAAAAATACGGAACGGTTTGAGTTTTTGCATAAAAAATCCTTTTCAAAATAGACGGCTGGCCGGGCGAGAAAAGCCCCAACCGCTGTTTTACGTGCGCCGTGGCAGCATGCGGGTGAGCACATCGTCTTTGTCAAACCAATGGTGCTTGAGCGCTCCGGCAACGTGGGCCAGCAGTACGGCAATCAGCGTCAGATTCAAAACGGCGTGCAAAGTTTGCAAGGCATTGCCAATTTCTTTGTTTTTCTCCAACAGGTCGGGCAGCGGCAGCACGCCAAACCATACCGTCTGGATGCCTTTGGCCGAGCTCATCAGCCAGCCCGACAGCGGAATGGCCACCATCAGCGCGTACAAAGCAAAATGGCCCAGCTTGGCACCCCAACGCTCCAGCGTGCTCATGTGGCCAGGCAAGGCCGGCGGTTGGTGGGTGGCCCGCCAGACCAGGCGCAGCAGCGCCAAGAAAAACACCGTCACCCCAGCCCATTTGTGCCAGGAATAAAACTGCAATTTTTGCGGCGACAGCGGCAAGCCTTGCATGTAAAAGCCCAAGCCCAACAGGCAGAAAATCATCAGCGCCATCAGCCAATGCAAGAGTTTGGCAGTGGCGTCGTAATGGGCGGAAGGGGTGTGGAACATAAGCACAGATCGCAACGATAACAGTTAAAAAGAGTTGAAACTATAGAGGATTCAACTTTAAAGAAATAGAGGACAATCGCCAAAACTTTATTGCCAGGGTAGCAACAATGAGCCGCTTCGATGCCATGCAACACTTTATCCGGGTGGCCGATTTGGGCAGCTTTGCCGCCGCCGCTGACCAATTGGGCGTGGCCCGCTCGGTGGTCACCCGGCGCATTGCGGCGCTGGAAGAGCATTTGGGGGTCAAGCTCATTACCCGCACCACGCGCAAACTCACGCTGACCAGCGCTGGGGTGGTGTACTTAGAGCGCTGCCGGCGCATTTTGCAGGCCATCGATGATGCCGAGTCCGAGGTCATGGCCTCCAGCCAAACCCCGCGCGGCCAAGTGCACATGGGCGTGCCGGTCAGCTTTGGCGTGCGCTGCATTGCCCCGCTGCTGGCGCGGTTTCACCAAGCCTACCCGCACATGGTGCTGACGCTGGACTTCAACGACCGCACCAGCGATTTGATCGATGAGGCCATGGACTTGGCCATTCGTGTCAGCACCGAATTGGCCCCCGGCATCGTGGCGCGCAAACTCAGCCAAGGGCGGCTGTTTACGGTCGCCTCGCCGGGGTATTTGGCCCAGCACGGCACCCCTGAGCACCCCGATGATTTGCTGCACCACCGCTGCCTGGGTTACACCGGGCGGGCCCATAACCGGCCCTTGTTGTTCCAAGTCAATGGCCAAGCGCATACGGTGGCCCCGCCCTATGTGCTGCAAGCCAACAATGGCGATGCCCTGGCCTTGGCCGCCGAGCAAGGCATGGGCGTGACCACACAGCCGGACTTTATCGTTGAAGAGGCCCTGGCCAGCGGCACACTGCAACCCATCTTGCAAGACTTTGCCCCGCCACCGTTTGGCATTTATGCCGTGCTGCCCAGCAATCGCCTGCTCACCCAGCGCCAGCGGGTGGTGATGGACTTTTTGGCCCAGGCCCTGCGCCCCGCAGGTCACGGGGCATAATTGCGGGTTTACTCGGAAATTGTTCGAGCTTGTTTAGAGAACTCACCATGGATCCCTACCCCAGTTGGTAGCTTCCTAGGCTCTTGGCGCATGGTTGCACGGGGTCTGGGAAGCGCATTCACCTTTTCGCCCCCTTGCCCCTTTTTTCCTCACTCTCTCACAGCCTTGGAGGAGAGCGCCATGCTCAACGTCTTTACCCTGTCCAACGGACGGCTGGTTCAAGTTGAAATCGACCAACTCAGCGATCTGGAGCAGCTGCAGCCCATTTGGGTGGACATGGAGTCGCCCACACGCGAAGAAAAACGCTGGGTCAAGCAGCACTATGGCCTGTCCATTCCCGAAGATGCCACCGGCGAGGACATCGAAGAGTCGGCCCGCTTTTACGAAGAAGACAACGGCGAGCAGCACATTCGCAGCGACTTTTTGATCGACGACGAAGACGAAAGCCGCAGCGTGCGTGTGGCGTTCATCTTGAACCAGCGCAACACCGAGCTCAAAAGCTGCGGCGTGCTGTTTTCGATTCGCGATGAAGACATCCCCGTGTTTCGCCTGCTGCGCATGCGCGCGCGGCGCGTGCCCGGCCTGATTGACGATGCCAAGGATGTGCTGCTGGCGCTGTTTGATGCCGACGTGGAATATTCCGCCGATGCGCTGGAAGGCATTTACGACGATCTGAAAAAGGTCAGCGCCCAGGTGCTGGAGGGCAGCATCACCGACACCTACGCCCAAGAAGTGCTGGCCGACATTGCCTGGCAGGAAAACTTGAACGGGCGCGTGCGCCGCAACATGCTGGACACGCGCCGCGCCGTCAGCTTCATGATGCGCAGCAAGATGCTGGATGCCGAGCAGTTCGAGGATGCGCGCCAAATCCTGCGCGACATTGAATCGCTGGACAGCCACACGCAGTTTTTGTTCGACAAGATCAACTTCCTGATGGACGCGCTGGTGGGTTTTTTGAACATCAACCAGAACAAGATCATCAAAATCTTCTCGGTGGCCAGCGTGGCGCTGCTGCCGCCCACGCTGATTGCCAGCGTGTACGGCATGAACTTTCGCTTCATGCCCGAGCTGGAATGGAAATACGGCTACGTGTACGTCCTCTTGCTGATGGTGGCCAGTGCCGTCGGCCCCATGATGTATTTCCGGCGGCGCGGATGGTTGAAATAATATAGCTGCTTGCGCTTGTAATACGCCATATTTTTGGTTAAATATCAAAAATATGGCGTGAATTAAGCGCAATCAGCTATGTAATTCGCCGCACATCCACCAGGGCAATGCGGCGCTTGTCCATTTCCAGCACTTCAAAGCGCAGGCCTTCGGCCTCCACCACCTGGCCCACGGCGGGCAACTGCTCCAGATGGTCCAGCAAAAAGCCCGCCAAGGTGCTGTAGTCCTCGCTGTGCGCCAGGGTGTAGATTTCGGTCGCCGTCTCCAGCGCGTGCAAATCCACCTGGCCATCCACCACCCAGTGACCGGGGGCCTGGGGCTGGATATCGGGCAGTTCACCCTCTTCCGGGAATTCGCCGGCAATGGCTTCGAGCAGGTCGATGGGCGTGACCAGGCCCAAAATAGAGCCAAACTCATCACTGACCAGCGCAATTTGCGCCCGCGAATGGCGCATTTGCTCCACCAGCTTGATCACATTCACCGAGGTCGGCACCACCAGCGGCTGGCGCAGGCTGCGGCTTAAATCAATCGACCCGGTTGCCAGCACATCGGCCAACAGATCGCGGGCGCGGGCCACGCCGCTGAGCTTGTCCAGCTCTCCGCTGGCCACGGGGAACAGGCCGTGGCGGGCCTGCAGCAATTGCTCGCGCAGGGCCGCGCTGTCTTGCTCCAGGTCGATCCATTCAATGTCGGAACGCGGTGTCATGACCGATTGCACACTGCGCTCGGCCAGCGACAGCACGCCGCTGACCATGTGGCGCTCTTGCTGGCCAAAGGCCTGCTGTGCCTCTTCGGCACCGACGGGGCCATGGCCATCGCCAGTGGCGCTGGCGCTGGAGCGGCCCCCCAGCATGCGCAAGATGGAGTTGGCGGTGCGCTCGCGCAAGGGAATGCGTGCCTGGTAGCGGCGCAGGTTGCGCTGGGCCCATTGGTTGAAGAACTCGATCATGATCGAGAAGCCAATCGCCGCGTACAGGTAGCCCTTGGGCATGTGAAAGCCCAAGCCTTCGGCCAGCAGGCTCAGGCCGATCATGAGCAAAAAGCTCAGGCACAGCACGACCACGGTGGGGTGGGCATTGACAAAATCGGTCAGCGGCTTGGAGGCCAGCAGCATCACGCCCATGGCAATGATGACGGCGGCCACCATCACCGGCAGGTGATCGACCATGCCCACGGCGGTGATGACCGAATCGAGCGAGAACACCGCGTCCAACAGCACGATTTGCGTGACCACAACCGAAAAACTGGCCCAAACGCGCGGCCCGTTGTGGGTGTGGCTGACCCCTTCCAGGCGCTCGTGCAGCTCCGTGGTGGCCTTGAACAGCAGGAACAGGCCGCCCACCAGCAAAATGAGCGCGCGCCCGGAAAACTCGAGCGTGCCAATCGAGAACAGCGGCGTAGTCAGTGTGACCAGCCACGAAACGATGGACAGCAGCCCCAGGCGCATGAGCAGGGCCAAGGTCAGGCCAATGACGCGGGCGCGGTCGCGTTGCTCCGGGGGGAGTTTGTCCGCCAGGATGGCGATGAAGACCAGGTTGTCCACCCCCAGGACAATCTCCAGCACGATCAGGGTTAAAAGCCCCAACCAAATCGAAGGGTCAGACACCCAGGCCAGGCTCAGCGCATCCATGCGTGGCCTCCTGCCAAGGGGCTAAAGAAAAGAGGGGGAGTGGCTGCAGCAGCCAAAGAAGGTGAAAAAAAATTAACACGTAGCGCACACGGGCGCGAGGGAGGAGGTTTCATAGGGGGTGTATCTTAGCGAAGATGAAAAAATCTTACCGTACTCAACAACGAGAGAACAACCAGGGTTACGACTGCGCCATGCGCTGAAACAGGCCGCCTGGCAAGCTGGCGACCAGGCCTTCGAGCTCCAGTTCCAGCAGCTGTGCTTGCAACAGCGCAGCGCTCCAACCCGTGCGGGCGGCCAGGGCATCCAGGCCCACAGGATCAAAGCCCAGCGCCTCCAACAAGCTGGCTTGCTCGGCCGTGCAACGGGCCACGGCCAAGGACGGTGCCGCTGGCACCGGTGGCGCCAGCGGCAAAGCCGCCGTGTGGGCCAAGGCCTGGGTGCGCGGCAAGCTGGTCAGCTCTTCCAGAATATCTTGGGCGGTTTCGACCAGTTTGGCCCCTTGCCGAATCAAGGCATGACAGCCTTTGGCCTGCGGGGCGTGAATGGAGCCAGGAATGGCAAACACCTCGCGCCCTTGTTCGCTGGCCAAGCGGGCGGTAATTAAAGAGCCGGAAGCCAGGGCCGCCTCCACCACCAAGGTGCCGCACGACAGGCCCGCGATGATGCGGTTGCGTTTGGGAAAGTTGGCCGCCAGCGGCGGCGTGCCCAAGGGAAATTCGCTCAGAATCAATCCGTGTTGGGCAATGCCTTGCGCCAGTGCTTGGTGCTGGCGGGGATAGATTTGGTCCAAGCCCGTGCCGACCACCGCAATGGTGGCCAAGGCGGTGGTGCCGTGGGGCACCGCTGCCAAGGCACCGGCATGGGCCGCCGCATCAATCCCGGCGGCCAAACCCGAAACCACGGTCCAGCCTTGCTGCACCAGATTGTGGGCAAAGGCATGGGCGTTGCTGCTGCCTTGCGCCGTCGGGTGGCGTGAGCCAACAATGGCCAAGCACTGCGCCATCTGCACCAAGGGGCCACCACGGTGGGCCAACACGCCAGGGTGGCCCTGCACGTACAGCAGCAGCGGCGGGTCTTCAATTTGCAGCAGGCTGGGCGGGTAGCGCGGGTCGGCCAGGGTGATGATGTCGCGCCCCACCCCGGCTGGGGCATTGTGCAGCCAGGCCCACGCTGCCGAGCAGCGTTGGGCAAATTGCTCGGGCAACTGGCCCAGGTGGCTCGCTTGCCGGGCGGTGATGCATGCCTCCCAGGCTGCACGCGGTGCCGCAAAAATCTGCTCGGGCCCGCCAAACCGGGCCAGCAGGCGGCGCGCGCTGGCATTGCCAATGCTGGGGGTCAGCAACAGGCGCAGCCAAGCGGCCAGCTCCTGGGCATCCCATTGCGCAACCACCATGGCCAAGCGCGGCGGGGGCCGGTGTTACTGGGGGTTGATGAGCTTGTCGCCCACCAACACGCCCCGGCGCACGTCCATCACCAAAACGTAGGAGATGCGGTCAAACACGCGAAACACCATGCCCGTGCCGTTGGCCTGGTCGGGCAGTTGCACGGTGTCTTTGCGGCCCTCGGTTTTATCGAGCATCTGGCGGCCTTGCGAGATCAGCGACAGCACCATGCCCGGCTCCATGCCATCGACCTCGCCTTTGTTGATGCTGACCACCTGGTTTTCGGTGCCATAGCGCAAGGCGTTGCTGGTGTACAGGCTGACCACCCGCGCCTCCACGGGGTCTGCAGGCGCGTGCGGGGTAAAGCTGTGGTACTGGCGCGGCGGCTCCGGCAACAGGCGGTCGCCTGGGCGCATTTCTTCTTTCACTTGCGCAACATGCAAGATGGCCGGGGTGTAGGCGAGCTCGGCGGCCTTGGCAGCTTCGGTATTGGTATTGGCGGTATTGGCAGCCTCGGGCGTGGCAGCAGCGCTGACGGGCGTTTCCGGCGCTTGCAGCTCGACCTTGCCCAGGTACTGCGCCTCGTAGCCCAGCACTTGCTGGGTGAGCGGGTCTTTGAGCGGCTTGGCATCGCGAAATACGCGGTACAGGCGCTGGTCGTCATCCAGCGCCGTAAAGGGCTGGCCCGTCGGACCACGGGCATAGACCTCATCGCCCGGGCTCATCAAGAGGCGCTCATCTGCGCTGGCAATCAGGCGCGGGGCCTGCTGCAAGGTCAGCTCTTGCACGATCAGGGGTTCGGCCAGGAAGGGCTCGATCAAATGCATCTGGATGGTGGGAATGGCCAGATCGGCCAGACTTTCCGAGCGCACGCGCGGCGACAGCTTGACGGTTTCATTGCCACTGCGGCTGGTGCGCAGGCGGGCGTAGCCACCACTGCGCTCCAGGTACAGGGTTTGGCCAGGGTAAATGCGGTGGGGGTTGGCAATGGCCTGCATATTCATGCCCCACAGCTCGGGCCAGCGCCAAGGCTGGCGCAAAAACAGGCCAGAGATGCGCCACAGCGTATCGCCCTTGCGCACGGTGTAGCTGTCGGGGGCGTTGGCCGCCAAAGCCGAAAGCGGCACCCCTTGCTGCGCCACTTGCTGGGCAATGGCTTGTTGCTGGGCGGTGACCGGGTGGCTTTGCGCCCCGGCGTTGCCGGCGCAGACAGCGGCAACGATGGACAGTGCGCACGTAGAGGCAATGGCTTTCATCGAATTTTCTTTCCTTAGCAAACTCACAACGGCGACAAAAACGCGTGCATACACAGTGTCCGTTGCAACAGAGCAACCGCAGATTCTGTGGGCAAGGCCCAGATAGGGCAATGATTATCCGGGTCAGTTTCTGCATCCTGTGGGGAAAGTGGCCAAAATAACGACAGTATTTGTTTGAAACTGTTATGGCACTGCTCCCTATTCTTTCGTATCCCGATCCGCGCTTGCACAAAGTCGCAACCCCCGTGGCCCAGGTTGATGCGCGCATCCGTGCGCAAATTGCCGACATGTTCGAGACCATGTACGACGCGCACGGCATTGGCTTGGCGGCCACGCAAGTGGATTTTCACGAGCGGCTCATCGTCATCGACGTTTCGCAAGAGCGCGACCAGCCGCTGGTGCTAATCAACCCCGAAATCATTTGGGCCAGCGAGGAAACGCAGATCAATGAAGAAGGCTGCCTGTCCGTGCCCGGCATTTACGACGGGGTCGAGCGCCACAGCGCCGTCACCGTGCGGGCGCTGGACGAAAACGGTGTCAGCCGCGACATTGCCGCCACAGAGCTGCTGGCCATTTGCATTCAGCACGAGATGGACCACCTGATGGGCAAGGTGTTTGTCGAATACCTCTCGCCACTCAAGCGCAACCGCATCAAAACCAAGCTGATCAAGCAACAAAAAGAAGCGGCCAAAGCATGAGGGTCGGTTTTGCCGGTACGCCGGAATTTGCCAGCACCGCGTTAGAGCGCATTGTGGCGGCCGGTTTTACCGTGCCCTTGGTGCTCACCCAACCCGATCGCCCGGCCGGGCGCGGCCTGCAGTTGCAAGCCTCGGCCGTGAAGCACACCGCCCTCGCCCACGCCATCCCCGTGGCCCAACCGCGCAGTCTGCGCTTGGATGGTAAGTATCCGGATGAGGCCCAAGCGGGCCAAGCCGCCTTGCAGGCCGCCCAGCTTGATGTGCTGGTGGTGGCCGCCTATGGCTTGCTGCTGCCGCAATGGGTGCTGGATTTGCCCCGGCTGGGCTGCCTGAACATCCACGCCAGCTTGCTGCCGCGCTGGCGCGGTGCCGCGCCCATCCACCGGGCCATTGAAGCGGGCGATGCCCACACCGGCGTGACCATCATGCAAATGGATGCAGGCCTGGATACCGGTGCCATGTGCCTGGTCGAGCGCCTGCCCATCGCCCCCGATGACACCACGGCCAGTCTGCACGACAAACTGGCCGCGCTGGGGGCCGAGATGATTGTGCAAGCCCTCACGCAAGCGCAAACCGCCCCCTTGCCGCAAACGCCCCAGCCCCTGGACGGCATCACCTACGCCCACAAAATTGCCAAGGACGAGGCCTGGCTGGACTGGTCGCACAGCGCCCAGGTGCTGGAGCGCAAAATCCGCGCCTTCACCCCGTTTCCGGGTGGCGCGGCGCAGTACAGCGGCGAGACCTTAAAAATCTGGCAAGCACACGCCCAAGCGCAAGCCCACAACGCCCCGCCCGGCCAAGTGCTGGCCGCCGATGCGCACGGCGTGGTCGTGGCCTGTGGCAGCGGCGTTTTGTGCCTGACGCAGTTGCAACGCGCCGGGGGCAAACGCCTGGCGGCGGGCGATTTTTTGCGCGGCTTTGCCCTGCCGGTGGGCAGCCAGTTGCAGCGCCCATAAGCAAAACACGTGACAGGGTGGGCCGCTGGCACTGCCCCGCCAGCCCGGGGCGGCGCTTACCCCTGATCGAGCAAGGCCAGCGCCGCCAAGGGCGCAGTTTCGGCCCGCAGCACGCGGGGGCCGAGCGTAATCGGGGCAAAGCCTGCGGCCAAGGCGGCGGCTTCTTCTTGCGGGCTTAAACCGCCTTCGGGGCCAGAGAGCACCACCACCGACCCCGCTCCCGCTGGCACCGCTTGCAGCAAGGGCCGACTGCCTGCGGCCAGCGACAGCACAGCGCGGCTTTCATGCGGCGGCTGCGGGTGGGCGGCCAGCCACTGCGCCAGCGTGACCGCCGGGTGAATCACCGGCACCTGGTTGCGCCCGCACTGCTCGCAGGCGGCCACGGCCACGGCCTGCCAATGGTCGCGTTTTTTCTCGCCGCGCTCGCCTTTGAGTTTGAGCACGCTGCGCTCGGCCAGCAGCGGGGTGAGGCTGGCCGCGCCCAGCTCGGTGGCTTTTTCTACCAGCCAATCCATGCGCTCGTTGGCAGTGATGCCGGCCAGCAAATGCACCGGGCGGCGGTGCTCGCACTCCAGCGCCTCGTGTGCCACCAGGCGCACTTGCACATGGCTGCGGCCCATTTCGACAATCTGCGCTTGCCATTGGCCGTGGGCAGCGGCGCCGTTGAACAAGGTGATGGCATCGCCAGGCTGCAAGCGCAACACTTGCACATGGCGGGCGGCACCCGCAGGCAGGTCGAACTGGGCACCAGCGACCAAAGGCAAGGGGCAATGAAAGCGGGGCATATAAAAAAGGAGCGTTTACCGCTTGTATTTCATCGTTTTAATGATGTTTATATAGTTAAATGCTTTATTTGCAAGCGCAAATAGCTATTTAATTTAAACCCTGCCGTAGGCGTAGCCCACTTGCGGCTGGATATTTTCAATCTGGTCAATCAAGCGCAGCAGCGGGCCCAGCTCGCGGTAGCGGCTGCAGGTGCTGCGCAGGTAGTGGATAAAGCGCGGCGCGTCCTGCAGGTATTTGGGCTTGCCGTCGCGCAGCGTCAGCCGGGCAAAAATGCCGGCCACTTTCAGGTGGCGCTGCAGGCCCATCCATTCAACAGCGCGGTAAAACTCGCCAAAGTCTGCGCCCCAGCCGCTGGCACTGGTTGCGCCCACCAGGCCGGCCTTGCGGGCTTTTTCCCAGTAGCGCACGGTGATGTCGATAACAAAATCCTCGTCCCAGCTGATAAAGGCATCACGCAGCAGGCTGGCAATGTCGTAGGTGATGGGGCCGTACACCGCGTCCTGAAAATCAAGCACGGCCAGCGGTTGGGTGCGCGGGTCGGTGGGCACCATGAGGTTGCGCGTCATAAAGTCGCGGTGGACAAATACGCTGGGCGCGGCCAGGTTTTCCGCCACGATGCGCTCAAACGCCTGGGCCAGGGTGGCGCTTTGCTGGTCATCCAGCGTGTACTGGCGATGCTGGGCGATGTACCAATCGGGGAACAGTTGCAGCTCGCGGCGCAGCAGGGCCTCGTCGTACGCCGGCAAAACATCGGGGCGCGAGGACAGCTGCCAGGGCAAGAGCAAATCGCTGGCGTGGCGGTACCAGGCCTGGGCCTCTTGGGGCTGCTGCTCGTCCAGAATGTCGATCAGGGTTTGCGTGCCCACATCCGAGAGCAGCATGAAGCCCTGGGCCTCGTCCCAATCGAAAATTTCGGGCACGCGCAAACCGGCGGCCTGCAGCAGTTGCTGCACCTGCACAAAGGGGCGGCAGTTTTCTTTATCGGGCGGTGCATCCATGACGATGCGGCTGGTGCCTGCGCCCGTATCAATGCGCAGATAGCGCCGAAAACTGGCATCGGCCGAGGCCAGGCGCAGCGTGTCGGGCCGCAAATCTTGGGCCGGCGCAATGCGCTGCAGCCAAGCCGCAAAAGCGCTGGCGCGTTGCGAATCCGCCCAAACAACGGCGGGGGAGTGATTTTGAAGGGGGAGGGTGGTAGTGCTCATGGATAATCGGCATTCTACAAACCCACTTTGCGCCCTGGGCGCAGCCCGGCCGCCTCCACGATCGCCTCCCACCGTTGTTCACCATTTTCCCCACCGTGCTTGTTCGTCCACGCCCCCAGCCTCCTGAGCGTTCTGTGCGCCGCCACCTGCGCCGCACCGCCGTGGCTTGCGCAGCGGCCGCTGCCCTGACCGCCCAGGCCAGCACTTGGGATGCTCCCCTGCCCCCGCCCCAGCTCAAAGCCAGCCCCCGGCTGCAGGAAACACTCCCCCCAGAAACCCGTGGCCAGCTGCCCACCTATGTGCAAGCCGATCACTTTGAGGGCCAAACCGACATCCGCGCCCGATTGAAAGGCCATGTGCAGCTGCGCCGGGGCGACACCGTCATCCGCGCCGACGAGGCGCAATACACCCTGGCCGACGACACCGTCACCGCCCAGGGCAACGTCCACATCAACCGGGGCGGCAATATTTACCAGGGTGCCCAGCTCAAACTGCAAGTCGATGCCTTTCAGGGCGACTTCACCGAAGCGTCCTACCAATTTCTCGATACCCAGGGCCATGGCGATGCCCAGCGCGTCGAGTTTCTCAGCCGCGAGCGCTCGACCATCCACCAGGCCACCTACACCACCTGCCAGCGCGATGACAGCGACAGCTGGGCCCCCGACTGGGTGCTGCAGGCCCAGCGCATCGAACTGGACCGCGCCACCGATACCGGCGTGGCCCACGGGGGCGTGCTGAAATTCAAAGGCATTCCCCTCTTGCCCGTACCACGGGTGAGCTTTCCGCTATCGGACAAGCGCAAATCCGGCCTGCTGCCGCCCACCATTGGCATCGACAGCGTCAGCGGTTTTGAAGTGAGCCTGCCCTACTACTGGAACATTGCCCCCAACCGCGATGCCACCCTCACCCCCACCCTCATGAGCAAGCGCGGGGTGAATCTGGGGGCTGAATTTCGCTACCTGGAGCGGGACTTCAGCGGCGACCTCACCCTCAACCACATGGCCAACGACCGCCTGCGCCAGCGCGATCGCTGGTCGGTGGCGTGGCGCAACCAGGCCCATTTAGCGTCCCTGCTGCCCGGCTTGCAGGCCGATTGGAAAATCCACCGCGTCAGCGACAACGACTATTGGCGTGACTTTTCTCTGCCCAACCGCAACAACCTAATCAACGAACGCCTGGTTGAAAGCTACGGCACCCTGTCCTGGGGCCGCGATGGCCACAGCCTGCTGGCACGGGCGCAAAAATGGCAAACCCTGCAGGACGTGGACTCGCCCATCGCCCCGCCGTTTGACCGCCTGCCCCAGTTGCAATGGCGCTACAGCCCACAGGCCCTGCATGCCCCGCTGGGGCTGGACTGGAGCTTAGAGGCCGACACCACCCGCTACCGCGCCCGCACCATCGACGAGCGCCAGCACCCCGACAACGGCCAGCGCAGCTACTTCACGGCGCAAGTGGCCCGCCCCTTTCTGCGCCCCGGTAGTTTTGTCACGCCCAAGCTCAAAATGCAGGCGGCCAACTACCGCTTTGACAACGCGCAACCGGGCCGGCCCAGCAGCCGCTCGCTCATGGTCCCGACGGTCAGCGTCGATAGTGGTTTGATTTTTGAGCGCCCCACCCAGGTGCGCGGCCGCAACTACGTGCAAACACTCGAACCCCGGGCCTTCTACACCTACACGCCCTACCGCGACCAATCCATGCTGCCGCTGTACGACGCGGCACTGTCCGACTTCAATCTGACCAGCATCTACAGCGAAAACAGCTACACCGGCCACGATCGCATTGCCGACAACCACATGGTCACCGTCGGCCTGACCACCCGCTACCTGCAAACCGACACCGGGGCCGAAGTAGCCCGCTTTGGCATCGCACAACGCCTGCGCCTGGCCGACCAGCGCACCACGCTGGGCTACGACCCCGCGGGGCAAAAAGGCTGGTCCGATCTGTTGGTTGGCGCGGGCGTGAAGTGGGGCCGCCGCTGGGCCACCGATGCCACCGTGCAGTACAACCGCGATCTTCAGCGCACCACCCGCTCGGCCCTGACGGGGCGCTACAGCCCCGAGCCCTTCAAAGTCATCAGTGCCGCCTACCGCTACCAGCGCCAAAATGCTGCCCAAATTGCCAACCAGGGCAGCGAGCAAATCGACCTGGGCTGGCAATGGCCACTGAACGCCGCCGCCCAAGCCTTTACCACCAACCCCAGCGCCGCCCCCAAAGGCCGCTGGTTTAGCGTAGGCCGCTTGAACTACAGCCTGCACGACAAAAAACTGGTGGACACCGTGGTCGGTTTTGAATACGACAGCTGCTGCTGGATTGGCCGCGTGGTCATTGAGCGCCTGCAAAGCAGCCTCACCCAGGCCAATACGCGCCTGCTGTTTCAGCTAGAGTTTGTTGGCTTCTCGCGCCTGAGCCTGGGGGCCGACCCCTTGTCCAGCCTGCAAGAACATGTGCCCGGCTACCAAAGTCTGCGCAGCCAAAACCCGGCAGCACCCAGCCGCTTTAGCAACTACGATTAACCCCCTTTTGCTTTTACCGCTTTTTGCCCACCACGATGCTTTGCTTGAAAACCCTGCCCCATCAGATTGCTCTGGGCTTTGCCTGCCTGACCCTGGCCTGTGCCAGCACCGCCGCCCCGGCAGAAAAAACAGCAAAAGGGGCCAAAACTGGTGCCGCCACCCCCACCCAGGTGCAGCACGCCCTGCAACAATCGGCCACCCCCACCCCGGTGGCCGGCCCACGCACGGCCGACTTTATTGTGGCGGTGGTCAATTCCGAGCCCATTACCCGCAACGATGTGCAAACCCGCACTGAGCGCGTTCTGCGCGCCATGCAAGACCAAGGCGTGCAAACGCTGCCCACCCCCGAGCAGCTGGCCCCCGAAGTGCTCGAGCGCCTGATTGTCGAAAAAGCCCAGGTGCAGCATGCCCTGGAAACGGGCATTCAAGTCGATGACCTGGCCGTAACCCAGGCCGTCACCAACGTGGCCCAGCAAAGCGGGGGCACACTCGCGGACTTGCAGGCTGAATTGCGCCGCCAAGGCATCAGCGAAGCGCGCTTTCGCCGCGAAATTCGCGACCAGCTGCTGATGCAGCGCCTGCGCGAACGCGATGTCGATAGCCGTGTCAAAGTCACCGAGCAAGACATTGACCAATACCTGGCCAAACAAAACCAGCGCCCCGACCAAGGCCCAGCGCAAGCGCTCAACCTGGGCCACATCCTGGTGGCGGTGCCTGAAAACGCCAGCGCCGCCCAGGTGCGCGAGCTGGAGCAACGCGCCGAACAGGCGGTGCAAGCACTGCGCAATGGCGTGGATTTGGCCACGGCGGCCAAGCGCTATTCCGACGCGGGCGAACCCGAAATGGGCCTGCGCCCGCTGGAGCGTTACCCGCAAGCCTTTGTGCAAGCCGTGGGCACTACCCCCGAAGGCGGGCTGGTCGGCCCCCTGCGCACGCCCGCAGGCTTTCATATCTTGGTGGTGCTCGATAAACGCACCGCTGGCGTGCCCAGCGTGGTCACACAAAACCACGCCCGCCACATCTTGCTGCGCCCTTCCGCCCAGCTGACCGAAACCCAGGCGGCCGCCCAACTGCAAGAACTGCGCCAGCGCATTGAGCGTGGCCAGGCCAGTTTTGCCCAATTGGCCCAGCAGTACTCCCAAGACGGCAGTGCCCCCCAAGGCGGCGATCTGGGCTGGTCCAGCCCAGGCCAATTCGTGCCCGAGTTTGAAGACGCGCTCAACCGCCTGCAGCCCGGCGAAATCAGCCAACCCATCGTCTCGCGTTTTGGCGTGCATTTGATTACCTTGGAAGAGCGCCGCCAAGTCACCTTGAACCCCCGCCAACAGCGCGAAATGCTGCGCAACGTGGTGCGCGAAGAAAAAGTTGAAAAAGCCTACGCCACTTGGCTGCAAGAGCTGCGCAGCCAAGCCTACGTGGAATACCGCAACACCGAGGAACGCGGCCTGTGAGCCAGCCCAAGCACATCGCCCGCAAGCGCTTTGGCCAGAATTTTCTGGTCGATGGGGCCATCATTGACAACATCGTGCGCGCCATTGCACCGCAAGCGGGCCAGCCCATGGTGGAAATTGGCCCTGGCCTGATGGCCCTGACCCAGCCCTTGCTTGAGCGCCTGGGGCAACTGACCGTGATTGAGCTGGACCGCGACCTGGCCACCCGCCTGCGTGGCCGCCAGGGCCTGAATGTGGTGGAAAGCGATGTCCTCAAAGTCGATTTCACCGCCTTGGCGCACACCCTGGGCGCACCCAAACTGCGCGTCGTGGGCAATCTGCCGTACAACATTTCCAGCCCCATCTTGTTCCACCTGCTCGACCATGTCGATGCGGTGCAAGACCAGCACTTCATGCTACAAAAAGAGGTAATAGACCGCATGGTGGCTGCGCCAGCTACCAGTGACTATGGCCGCCTTAGCGTGATGCTGCAATGGCGCTACGCTATGGAAAACGTACTGTTTGTGCCCCCGGAAAGTTTCAATCCCCCGCCCAAAGTCAATAGCGCCGTGGTGCGCATGCTGCCGCGCAGCGCCCCGGCCGTGCTCAACCGCGCCGTCCTGGAAGAGTTGGTGCAGGTGGCCTTTAGCCAACGTCGAAAAATTTTGCGCAACACCTTGGGGCGCTGGTTGGATGAAAAATCTTTTTCGGGCGCTTTCGATCTGCAGCGCCGTGCCGAAGAAGTCAGCGTTACCGAATATGAAACCTTGGCCGCGGCCCTGAGCTAAGCACTGGGTCTAAAACGCCATGCATTGCCGTGCCGGCACACTACGCTTCTTCGCTGGCGGGTGCCTCGATCGTGGCCAGGCGCACCGTCATGCAGGTGCCCGGCGGCTTTTTCCCTGGGTGGGCATCCAAAATGAGCAGCTCCCCCCCATGCTGGGCCGCAATCTCTTGCACGATGGGCAGGCCCAGGCCTGAGCCATCAGCCTCATTGCCCAGGGCACGGTAAAAGGGCTGCAGTACCAGCTCTTTTTCTTCGGCACCAATGCCCGGGCCGTTGTCTTCCACCTGGAGCACCACATGGGCGCTAAAACGCTCGGGCAGCACCCGGGCGGTCACCACGGCCGGGCGCTCGGGGGTGGAGGGGCTGTAGTGGATGGCGTTGGTAATCAAATTGCTCATCATCTCTTGCAGCAGCGTGGGGTTGCCCATGACCCAAACGCCGGGGTCGTCCTCCTCGGCCCCCTCGTAGCCCAAATCGGTATTTTTGGCCGAGGCCAGGGGCAGCACCTCTTGCACCACGGTCACCATCAGCGCGACCAAATTGCACGGCTCATGCTGCAAGCTGGCGCTGCCCACTTCGGCACGGGCCAGGGCCAGCAATTGGTTCACCGTGTGCGTGGCCCGCATGCTGGAGCGGCCAATGAGCTGCAAAGAGCGCTTTAACTCCTCGGCGCTCACATCCAGGCGCAAGGCCAAATCGGCCTGCATGCGCAGCCCGGCCAAAGGTGTTTTGAGCTGGTGCGCCGCATCGGCCAAAAAGCGTTTTTGCGTGCCCAGCGATTCATTCAAGCGCTGCAGCAAATCGTTCACCGCCTCCACCAAGGGCAGCACCTCTTGCGGCACCGCGCGGGAATTGAGCGGCGAGAGGTCCTCGGGTTTGCGGGCACGAATGCGCTCCTCCAGCCGGTGCAGGGGCTGAATGCCCCGCGCCAACGCCAGCCACACCAGCAGCACGGCCAGCGGCAGGATGGCAAATTGCGGCAGCATCACGCCTTTGATGATTTCAGCGGCCAGCATGCTGCGCTTTTCCCGTGTTTCTGCCACTTGCACCAGCACCTGCCCCCCCGAGGGCAAGGGCAGCGCAATCCACAAGGCGGCAATCCGGATGGGGATGCCGCGCAACTCATCATCGCGCAGCTGCACTTGCCCCAGGGGGGGCAGGCTGGGGCTGCGCTGCACACTGGGAAAGTCATGCTCACCGGCAATCCAGGTGCCATCCAGATGGCTGATTTGGTAGTACATCAAATCGGCATCGTCCGTGCGCAGCACTTCGTAGGCCGCCAAAGCTTGGTTAAAACCAACGCGGCCATCGGACTCGATGCGCACCTGCTGGGCCAAGGCATGGGCGTTGTATTCCAAAGCCCGGTCAAACGGCTTGTTGGCCAAGGATTGCGCCACCAGCCACGTCAGCGCCAAGCTCAGCGGCCACAGCAATAACAGGGGCGTGAGCATCCAATCCAAAATTTCGCCAAACAAGGAACGCTGTTCCCGCTGGAAAATTTTGAGAACATTTTTTTTAGTATTTTTGCGCTTTTGCACTGGTGAATGAAGCGGTTACAGCTATCAATATTTTAGCGTATGCGCAGCAAGGCCCGCCGCAGCAAACGGGCCGCCCGGTCACGAATCTGAAAGGGGCTGTGGCTGCGGGCCGGGCGCTGCTTGGCCAAGGCACAGGCGGCCAAAAAATCATCCAGCAAAGGCCGGCTGTTGAGCGTGGGGCATTCCGCAATTTCAAACTCTGGGTGCCATTGGGTCGCAGCCACATAGCTTTTGCTGCGGTTTTGGCGGTAAATCGCCTCGGCAATGCCATCGGGCATGCTCCAGGCATCCACGGCAAAGCCCGGGGCCACGTCCTTAATCGCTTGGTGGTGGATGCTATTGACCCGCGCCGTGCGCACGCCGGGATAGAGCCGGGCCAAGTGCGAGCCGTCCACCACCTCAATATCGTGCTGGTGGCGGTCGTAGGCATGGGCATTGCGGTGTACCTGGGCCCCAGGCACCTGGGTCAAAATATCTTGGTAGAGCGTGCCGCCAAACGCCACGTTGATGAGTTGCAAGCCCCGGCACACGCCAAAAATGGGCTTGCCGGCCTGGCTGAAGGCCTCGACCACCGCCAGATCGTACAAATCGCGCACCCGGTCGCCCAACCACTCGGGGCGCAGGGGCTCTTCGCCATAGCTGCCGGGCCACACATCGGCGCCGCCGTGCATGACCACGCCATCGAGCCAATCGGCGTAATGCGCCAAACTGACATCGCCCTTGGCCGTTTCTCCGGTCGGGCAGGGCACCATCACCACCATGGCCCCGGCGGACATAATCCAGTGGGCAATCGACTGCTCGACGTACTGCAGCGTTTTGCCCGTAAACAACGGCCGCGTGGCATCGGCATGGGAAAAGCAGGCCGAGAGGCCAATTTTTAAACGATGAGAAGCAGGTGCAGACATTCGGTAAACCCGGCAAAGCGGTGCGTTGGTTGTAACCCGAGGAAGGGGTTTTGTCACCTCAGGGCAATTCTTCTGCAAGATGGCTTGCGTCCGGGTATTTTGGGTTTAGGATGTACCCAGGTCGGTGGAAAAGCCGCTCATCCCACAGGCTCCACCGGTTTTGGCACTGCGCCATGGTGTGCAGTGCAGCAAGCACAAGGAGGATATGCATGCAAGTACAAGTTCATGCCGACGATTCCATCCAGGGCGGTGACTCCCTGGCGCAATGGGCCCAAGAGGAGATCAATGCCAAGCTCTCCCGCCTGAAAGAATACGTAGTGCGCGTGGAGGTCTTCCTCTCCGAGGTCGATGCACTGAAAGGCACAGGCGGTCCCGGGAAAAAATGCGTACTCGAGACCCGCGCCAATGGCCGTCCACCCATTGCGGTGAATGCCGAGGCCGAGAAGGTGAAAGATGCTTTCACCGCCGCCCTTGAGAAACTGCGCCGCGCCGTAGAAACCGACCTTGACAAAGTCAAAGACAAAAACGGGCGTGAAAGCGTTCGCGGGGTGGAAGACACGGTGTAAAACAACCGCCCAGCCTTAACCATAAGGCACCGGTAAACAAACAGGCCCTCTTGCGAGGGCCTGTTTTTTTATAGCAATTGACCTCAGCTAGCGCGCAGGGCCCCAGGGGCGGTCAGCGTATCGACCACCAGCAGCGCCTGCATTTTCTCCCGGCTCATGATGCCCAGGTCTTCGGCCACCTCGGCAATGGGCTTGCCCGTGGCAATGGCGGCTTTGGCAATCTTGGCGGCTTTTTCGTAGCCAATCAGCGGGTTCAGCGCCGTGACCAGGGTGACCGATTCGTTGATGCGCGCATCCAGCAGCACCGTGTTGGCCTCGATGCCTTCGACGCAATTGATTTGCAGCGTGCGGCAGGCGGCGGCCAGGTGGCGCAGGCTTTTGTGCAGGGCCCAGGCCATGAGCGGCTCAAACGCGTTGAGCTGCAATTGCCCAGCTTCGACGGCCATGGTGATGGCGGCATCGTTGCCAATGGCTTCAAAGCAGGCAATGCTCACCACTTCCGGAATCACCGGATTGACCTTGCCGGGCATGATGGACGAGCCCGCCTGGCGGGCCGGCAGCTTGATGTCCCCCACGCCGGCCTGCGGGCCGGACGACAGCAGGCGCAAATCGTTGCTGATCTTGGAGAGCTTGACGGCGATGCGCTTCAAAATGCCCGAAATATCGGCAAATACCCCGGTATCGGCGGTGGCGGCAATCATGTCCTCGGCTTTGACGACGGGCACACCGGAAAACTCGGCCAACTTGGCGGTGACCACATCGGCGTAGCCCACGGGGGCGTTGATGCCGGTGCCAATGGCGGTGCCGCCCATGTTGATTTCGCACAGCAAGCTGGCCGATTCGCGCAGGCGTTTTTCGTCGGCGGCAATCATCGAGGCGAAGGCGGTAAATTCTTGGCCCAAGGTCATGGGCACGGCATCTTGCAGCTGGGTGCGGCCAATTTTTAGAATATTTTTAAACTCTTCCGCTTTCACCTGGAAAGCCCCGCGCAGCGCGGCCAAGGCGGCCAGCAAATCTTGAATGCCAAAGTAAGTGGCCAGCTTCACCGCCGTGGGGTAGGTGTCGTTGGTCGATTGCGAAGCGTTCACGTGGTCATTGGGGTGAATCACGTCATAAGCGCCTTTGGGTTGGCCGATGATTTCCAGCGCCCGGTTGGCAATCACTTCGTTGGCATTCATATTGGTCGAAGTGCCTGCGCCGCCTTGCAGCACGTCCACGACGAAATGCGCATCCAGCATGCCGGTGGCCACGTCATCGCAGGCTTGGGCGATGGCCTGGGCCTGCTGGGCATTGATGGTGCCCAGGCTCAGGTTGGCCGCAGCCGCCGCTTTTTTCACATAGGCAAACGCGCGGATCAGGTGGGGCATTTGCGCCACGCTGTGGCCGGTGATGGGGAAGTTCTCCACCGCACGGGCCGCGTGCACGCCCCAGTAGGCGGTATCAGGCAAGTCTTTGGAACCGAGGAAGTCGCTTTCTTGGCGCATGGTGTGTTTCTCACTGTCAAAAAATAAAACCAACGGACGCTGCGCTGCAGGCCCAGCCTGACGTAGCAACGCCTTGTTCCTCTGGGTCGTTCGGCGTTGCGCAGGCAACGGCCCAGAGGGACAAGGCGGAAGCTGAATTATCAAACCCCTGGCGCATGAGCTGCACATGTTTGGTGCATAACCTTGGGTGATTGGGTTCAGTATGGTGCAAAAGTCAATTTATTGCCTTATTTATAATCACAACTATTCTTAAAATGCATTATTGAGTTGTTTTTCTCGCATTTCCCTGCAAGACAGTGCGATAAAAATTAGCCCTGCCATAAAAAAAGAGCTGCGCTCGCGCAGCTCTTTTGCAAGGGCAGCAGCCATCTGCTGGATCAGTGCGCCGCAGCGCTGGCCGCCCCTACGCCGGTTTGGGCGCGCACGTACTGGTCGTCAAACGCAGCCCGTTCGGCCTGGGCCTGGGCGCTGGTGTCCAGCTTGGAGAACACATAAATCGCCAGGAAAGCCAACGGCATGGCAAACAGGGCCGGTTGGGTGTAGGGGAACAGCGGGGCGGGGTTGCCCAGCACATCCACCCAGACCGATTTGGAGAACACCACAAACAGCACCGAGCTGATCAAGCCGGTGTAGCCTCCCACCAAAGCACCGCGCGTGGTCAGCCCCTTCCAGTACATGGACATGAGCAGCACGGGGAAGTTGGCACACGAAGCCACGCCAAAGGCCAGGGCCACCATAAAGGCCACGTTCATCTTTTCAAAGGCCATGCCCAGCAGCACCGCCACCACGCCCAGACCCAGCGTGGCGATCTTGGAGACGCGGATTTCGCTGGACTCGCTGGCCTTGCCTTTCATGATCACGCGGGCATACAGGTCGTGCGAAATGGCCGAGGCACCGGCCAACGCCAAGCCCGCCACCACCGCCAAAATCGTCGCAAAGGCCACCGCAGACAAAAAGCCCAGCAGCAGGTTGCCACCAGCGGCCTTGGCCAGGTGCAGCGCCACCATGTTGCCGCCGCCAATCAGCTTGCCGCCGACCACGCCACCCTCAAAAAACTCGGGGTTGGTGCCCACCAGCACGATGGCGCTCAGGCCCATGATGGCAATCACGTTGAAGAAGAAGGCGATGATGCCCGAGGCGTAGAACACCGATTTGCGCGCCTCTTGGGCGTTGGTCACGGTAAAAAAGCGCATCAGAATGTGCGGCAGACCAGCGATACCAAACATCAGGCCCAGGCCCATGGACAGGGCGGTGACCGGATCGGCCAGCAGCTTGCCGGGCGAGAGCATGTTGGTGCCCAGGCGATGCACTTCCATGGCCTTGGTCAGCAGCGTATCCAGGCTAAAGCCAAACTGCGCAAACGCCAGCAGCATGATGGCCGTGCCACCGGCCAGCAGCATGCAGGCCTTGATGATCTGAACCCAAGTCGTGGCCACCATGCCGCCAAAGATCACATAGACCATCATCAGCACGCCCACCACCACCAGGGCCACGTTGTAGTCCAGACCAAACAGCAGCTTGATCAGCTGACCAGCCCCCACCATTTGCGCCACCAGGTAGAAGCACACCACCGTGAGCGAGCTGATGGCCGCCATGGTGCGCACCGGGCCTTG
Organism: Comamonas denitrificans; assembly: GCF_042654745.1. Taxonomy (NCBI): domain Bacteria; kingdom Pseudomonadati; phylum Pseudomonadota; class Betaproteobacteria; order Burkholderiales; family Comamonadaceae; genus Comamonas; species Comamonas denitrificans. The sequence continues at coordinate 27,485 of NZ_JBHSEY010000015.1, read as the reverse complement.
ACTCAGGCGGTAGGCAGTGATGTCGGCAAAGGTGAACTTGCCCAGGTTGCGCAGGCGCTCGGCCATCAAAAACAAGATGATGGGCCAGCCCACAAAAAAGGCCACCATGTAGATGTAGCCATCCACACCATCGCCATAGATCATGGCCGTCAGGCCCAGCAGCGTGGCGGCTGACATGAAGTCACCGGCAATCGCCAGGCCGTTTTGCTTACCGGTGATGCCGCCACCGGCGGTGTAGAAGTCCGAGGCCGATTTAGAACGCCCAGCCGCCCAGTAGGTGATGCCCAGCGTCATCAGCACAAAGACAAAAAACATGCCAATGGCGTGCCAGTTGAGCGGCTGCTTCTGGGCCGTGCCCAGGTCGGGGGCGGCCAGCGCCAGGGCAGGCGTGGCCAGCAGGGCCACGGCGGCCGCGCTGCGCAGCCAGGAATGCGTGCGTAAGCGGGTCATGCGGTTTTCCTCAGGGCATCTTGCACAATTTGTGCGTTCAGAACGTCAAATTCGCCATTGGCGCGGCGCACGTACACCCAGGTCAGGGCGCAGAAAAAGACAAACTGCGCAAAGCCCAGCGCGATGCCCACCGTCAGGTGGCTCCCCTCAAACAGGCGGATGGCAATCACCTGCGGGGCAAACGCCACCAGCAGCACAAAGCTGAAAAAAACCACGATCACCAGCAGCGCCAGCGTGGCGGCAAAGCGCCCGCGCCGCTGCACCAGCTCGGTGTAGCGCGGATCGCGCTTAATGTGTTCGTACAAAGGATTGGACATAGGGCTCCCTGGATGAATGACTGTTCTCGGTATCACAGCAAATTGCTGCAGTGCAGCAATGTCGCGCAGGGGATTCTATGGTGTCAATCTTTGGGGTTTTTTGGACATTTCCAGGGGTTTACCCGCATAAAAAAAGCCAGCACTTGCGCACTGGCTTTTTTTTGCGATCTTTTAGCGCTTTGCTTATAAGGATTTCAATATGTTTTGATGTTGAAATCCTTTATTTACAAGCGCAACAAGCTATGGTTTTATATTGACCACGGTGCCGGCTTACTTGGCAATCACGCGCACCATTTCCAGGCACTTGTTGGAGTAGCCCCATTCGTTGTCGTACCAGGCCACGACTTTCAGGAAGGTTTTGTCCAGGGCAATGCCGGCTTCAGCGTCGAACACGCTGGTGCAGCTTTCGCCACGGAAGTCGGTGGCCACCACTTTGTCTTCGGTGTAGGCCAGCACGCCTTTCAAAGCGCCTTCGGACTGGGCTTTCATTTCAGCGCAGATGTCTTTGTAGTCAGCTTCTTTTTCCAGCTCGACGGTCAAATCGACCACCGAAACGTCGGAGGTGGGCACGCGAAAGCTCATGCCGGTGAGCTTTTTGTTCAGCGCCGGAATCACCACGCCCACCGCCTTGGCCGCGCCAGTGCTGCTGGGGATGATGTTTTCCAGAATGCCACGGCCACCGCGCCAGTCTTTGTTGCTGGGGCCGTCCACGGTTTTTTGCGTGGCAGTGGCGGCGTGCACGGTGGTCATCAGGCCGCGCTTGATGCCCCATTTGTCGTTCAGCACCTTGGCCACGGGGGCCAGGCAGTTGGTGGTGCAGCTGGCGTTGGAGACGATGTCCTGGCCGGCGTAGGTGGCATGGTTCACGCCAAAGACGAACATGGGGGTGCTGTCCTTGGAGGGGGCCGACATCAGCACCTTTTTGGCACCGGCAGCAATGTGCTTGCGGGCGCTGGCATCGTCCAGGAACAAGCCGGTGGCTTCGATGACCACATCGGCACCGACTTCGCCCCACTTCAGATTGGCCGGGTCGCGCTCTTGCGTCAGGCGGATGGTTTTGCCATTCACCACCAGGTTGCCATCTTTCACGGCCACATCGCCCTTAAAGCGGCCATGCACGCTGTCGTACTTGAGCATGTAGGCCAGGTAGTCGGGTTCGAGCAGGTCGTTGATGCCGACCACTTCGATGTCCGAGAAGTTCTGCACGCACGCGCGGAACACCATGCGGCCAATGCGGCCAAAACCGTTGATACCAATCTTGATAGCCATAGTTGCCTCTACTTTCTGGATAAATGGCGATGTAAAAAAACCGAAAAACCGAAAACCGAAAAAACTCAGGCCAACACGTGCTTGACGGTGGCGGCCACGTTGGCGGCGGTAAAGCCAAAGTGCTCAAACAGCACCGGCGCGGGGGCCGAGTCGCCAAAGCGGTCGATGCCCACCACTGCACTCACGCCGTACTTCCACCAGCCATCGCTGCTGCCCATTTCCACGGCAATGCGCGGAATGTTGTCGGGCAGCACGGCGGCCTGCACTTCGTCGCTTTGGCGGTCGAACACGCTGGTGCTGGGCATGGAGACCACGCGCACGCGAATGTTTTCAGCCGCCAGCAGTTGCTGCGCCTGCAGCGCCAGCTGCACTTCCGAGCCGGTGGCAATGATCACGGCCTGCGCTGCGCCGCCTTCGGGCTCGGACAGCACGTAGGCACCGTTGGCAATCTGGTCCAGGGCCGCTTCGCTCTTGGCCAGGTAGGGCAGGTTTTGGCGCGACAGCAAAAGCGCCGTGGGGCGGTTGGCCTGGGCCAGGGCCAGCGTCCAGGCCACGGCGGTTTCGGCGGTGTCGGCGGGCCGCCACACGTCCAGGCCCGGAATCAGGCGCAGGCTGGCGGCGTGCTCGATGGGCTGGTGCGTGGGGCCGTCTTCGCCCAGGCCAATCGAGTCGTGCGTGAGCACATGGATGACGCGCTGGCGCATCAGCGCGGCCATGCGGATGGCGTTGCGGCTGTAGTCGCTGAACGTCATGAAGGTGCCGCCGTAGGGGATGTAGCCACCGTGCAGGGTGATGCCGTTCATGATGGCGGCCATGCCAAATTCGCGCACGCCGTAGTTGATGTGGCGGCCAATCTGGCCGTCTTCGGTTTTCACCACGTTGCCCTTGTCATCCACCCGCAAAGCGGGGGTGCTCTTGGTGTTGGTGAGGTTGGAGCCGGTCAGGTCGGCGCTGCCACCCAGCAGCTCGGGCAGGGCGGCGGTCAGGCCTTCCAGCGCCAGCTGGCTGGCTTTGCGCGTGGCCACGGTGGCGGCTTCATCGTGTGCCTGCGAGGCAATTTGCGCGGCAATTTCGGCAAAGTTGGCGGGCAGCTCGCCGCGCATGCGGCGGGTGAAGGCAGCGGCCTGCTCGGGGTAGGCGGCGCTGTAGGCGGCAAAGCGCTCGTTCCAGGCGGCTTCGCGCTGGGCACCGGCGGCCTTGGCATCCCAATCGGCGTACACCTCGGCGGGAATTTCAAACGGGCCATGGCTCCAGCCCAGGGCAGCGCGGGTCAGGGCGATTTCTTCGGCCCCCAGCGGCTCGCCGTGCGCCTTGGCGGTGCCAGCGCGGTTGGGCGAGCCAAAGCCGATGCTGGTTTTGCAGCAGATCAGCGTGGGTTTGTCGCCGCTTTGCTTGGCCTGGGCAATGGCGGCGCTGACGGCGGCGGTGTTGTGGCCATCCACGGCGCGGATCACGTTCCAGCCATAGGCCTCGAAGCGGGCGGGGGTGTCGTCGCCAAACCAGGGGGTGACCTGGCCGTCGATGCTGATGCCGTTGTCGTCCCACAGGGCGATCAGTTTGTTCAGCTTCCAGGCACCGGCCAGGGCGCAGGCTTCGTGGCTGATGCCTTCCATCAGGCAGCCATCGCCCAAAAAGACATAGGTGTGGTGATCGACGATTTCATGGCCGTCGCGGTTGAACTCGGCAGCCAACAGCTTTTCGGCCAGCGCCATGCCCACGGCGTTGGTAATGCCCTGGCCCAGCGGGCCGGTGGTGGTTTCCACGCCGGGGGTGTGGCCCACTTCAGGGTGGCCGGCGGTTTTGCTGCCCAGCTGGCGGAAGTTTTTCAGCTCTTCAATGGGCAGGGCGTAACCCGTCAGATGCAAGAGTGCGTAAATCAGCATCGAGCCGTGGCCGTTGGACAGCACAAAGCGGTCGCGGTTGGCCCACTGCGGGTTGGCCGGGTTGTGCTGCAGATGCTGGCCCCACAGCGCCACGGCCATGTCGGCCATGCCCATGGGGGCACCGGGGTGGCCGGATTTGGCTTGTTGAACAGCGTCCATAGCCAAGGCGCGGATCGCGTTGGCCATCGTCTGGGTGTTTGCCATGGGAGAAAAGCTCCGAGTGGATGGAAGTGAATGGAGAGAAAACCCCGGATTTTAACGGCGCAAAGCCTTCGGGTTTCCACGCGGTTACAGAGCCCAGGTTCTTAGAACGTGTTCATGATCTCAAATGAAGGTGTGGGGGATGCGGTTCGGGATGGGTTGCGAGGCGCAAACCACAGCAATAGCTTGGCTATTGCGAGGATTTGCAACGACGCAGACCGCCCGAAGTCGCGCCCGCACACCCATGAGGAGATCGTGAACACGTTCTTAGGGGTAGTAAGTGAGGATACTGGGCAACCACTACATTCACGGCTCTTGCCGTATCCATTGCTTTGTTCCTTGCTGGTATGACTCCTTCTTTTTCCTCGCCGGCGGCCATGCTGCTGGCCGCCGGCCGCGGTGAGCGCATGCGCCCGCTGACCGACCACACCCCCAAACCCCTGCTGCCCGTGCAGGGCCGAGCGCTGCTGGATTGGCACATCGCCGCGCTGCTGCGCGATGGCGTGGCGCAGGTGCTGATCAATACCGCCTGGCTGGGCGCACACATTGCGCAGCACCTGGATGCCACTTGGCGCGGCAGCCCGCTGCAATTGCGCTATTCGCATGAGCAGGACGATTTTGGCCATGCGCTGGAAACCGCGGGCGGCATTGCCCGCGCCCTGCCCCAGTTGCCGCCGGTGTTCTGGCTGGCCGCGGGCGATGTGTTTGTGCCAGACTTTGTGTTTGACCCGGCCGCCCATGCCGCCTTTGCTGCCAGCGACGATCTGGCCCACCTGTGGCTGGTGCCCAACCCGGCGCACCACCCGCAGGGCGACTTTGGCCTGGCCGCTGGCCGGGCGCTCAACCTTCCTGCCGACAGCTCCATGCCGCGCTACACCTACAGCACCATTGGGCTGTTCAAAGCGGCACTGTTTAGCGCTCCGTGGTGTGCGCTGGCCCCCGGCAACCCCACCGGCCAGGCCGCCCCCCTGGCCCCACTGCTGCGCCGCGCCATGGATGCCGGGCGGGTGGGGGCCAGCCTCTACACCGGCCGCTGGACCGATGTGGGCACGCCCCAGCGCTGGGCCGAGTTGCAACAATAGGCGCAAAATTTTCAACCCTCTTCTGCACACTTTTGCGCATTCCTGCGCACAACGGACTTCACCATGACGCACTCCCCCCTCAACCCCAGCCAGGCGCTGGCGCAAGTGAGCCACCAGTGGGACAGCAGCATCCTGCCCCAGCTCAAGGACTACATTGCCATTCCCGCCAAATCGCCCATGTTTGCGCCCGACTGGCAGCAGCAAGGCCTGCTCGACCAAGTGGTGCGCAACGCCGCCCAGTGGGTGGAGGCGCAAAAGGTGGCGGGCCTGAAGCTAGAAATTTTGCGCCTGCCGGGGCGCACGCCGCTGTTGTTTTTTGAAGTGGCGGGCACGCAAGAGAACGCCGCCAGCCGCCCCACGGTGCTGATGTATGGCCACCTCGATAAGCAGCCCGAGTTTGACGGCTGGCGCCGCGATCTGGGGCCGTGGACCCCCGTGCTTGATGGCGACAAACTCTACGGCCGGGGCGGCGCAGACGATGGCTATGCCATTTACGCCAGCATTGCCGCCATCCAGGCGCTGAAAAGCCAGAACACACCGCACCCGCGCATCGTCGGCCTGATTGAAACCAGCGAGGAAAGCGGCTCGGGCGACCTGCTGCCCTATATCGACGCACTCCAACCCCAGCTGGGCGAGGTTGGCCTGGTGATCTGCCTGGACAGCGGCGCGGGCAACTACGACCAGCTGTGGCTGACCACCAGCCTGCGCGGCATGGCCAGCGGCACGCTCAAAGTGCAAATCCTGACCGAAGGCGTGCACTCGGGCGATGCCTCGGGCGTGGTGCCCTCGTCGTTTCGCATCCTGCGCCAGGTGCTGGACCGGCTGGAGGACAGCGCCACCGGCCGCATCCTGCCCGCCAGCCTTCACTGCGCCATCCCCACCGAGCGCGTGCAGCAGGCGCAGGCCACTGCCGCCATTTTGGGCAACACCACCTGGAACACCTTCCCCTGGGCGCAGCACGAATGCGGCAGCGGCAGCCCCCGTTTTGCCCTGCCCATGACGGACGACCCCGCCCAGGCGCTGCTGCAACGCACCTGGCATCCCACCCTGTCCGTCACCGGCGCCGAAGGCCTGCCCGCCCTGCGCGATGCGGGCAATGTGCTGCGGCCCTACACGGCGTTTCAACTGAGCCTGCGCCTGCCGCCGCTGGCCGATGCCGCCACCTGTGTGGAAGAACTCAAAACCCTGCTGGAAGACAACGCGCCCTACCACGCCAAAGTCACCTTTGAAGGGGCCTCAAGTGCCAACGGCTGGAACGCCCCCGGCATGGCCCCGTGGTTTGAAACCGCCCTGCACGCCGCCAGCCGCGCCCACTTTGGTGCCGACTGCGGCTACATCGGCCAAGGCGGCACGATTCCGCTGATGAACATGCTCAGCCAAGGCTTTCCTAAAGCGCAAATGATGGTCTGCGGCGTGCTCGGCCCCAAAAGCAACGCCCACGGCCCGAACGAGTTTTTGCATGTGCCCTATGCGAAAAAGCTGACCGCCGCCGTGGCGCAGGTGGTGGCGGCCATGGCCGCCAACGAGGCAGCCACAGCCACGGGGTAAAGCAGCAAAGCTTCAAAAAAGAAAGCACCTTGCGCAGGTGCTTTCTTGGTTTTTGGCGTTAAGACCGTAAAAACGGCGTTTTTAAAGCGGTAGCAGCTCTTGGTTTTTTACAAATACGAATAAAAACACCGAAACGCCACGCCCTGCTCAGCCCAGAAATCGGCCGCATCCTGAAAGCAATCGAGCAATTGCTCGCGCACGGTTTTGTCAAACTTGGCGGTGACGGGCAGTTGGTCCAGCACCACGACAAAGCCCGGCTGCTGGCAGGCGCGGGCCAGGGGGGTGGTCAGGCAGTCGTACAAGGCATCAAAGTTTTTGCCGAAGTAGGCAGGCAGGTGAAAGGCTTGGCCAATCAGCTCCAGGGCCTCGGCCTTGGTTTCGATGTGGGCCAGGTTGGCGTACAAAAAATGCTGGCCGCTGGCCTGCGCGGCGGCTTGCAAGTCGGGCACGCGAAAGGCGCGGATGGACTGCACCACCTGGGGTGGGAGGTTGCTCAGTAAATGGGCGGTATCAGCAGTCATGGCAGGAGGTGGGCTTAAGGGGTGATGCGGGCAAAACTGGCGTAGTGGTCGGCGGTGTAGTAGCAGGCATCGGGCCGGGTGGCTTGCCAGCCGCCGCAGACGATGCGCCGCGCCCCCCGGCTGCGTTCGCGCGGGGTTTTGACGGTGTATTCGCGGTAGTAGCCGCGTTTTTCGGCGGGCAACAGGCGCTCGCGGTTGCCAAAGATGCTGCCGTCTTTGTCGTAGGGAAAGGGGCCACCGTTGTGGATGCGCTCATAGGTGGTGCGGGCCTGCACGGGCAGCTGGGCCAGGCTGACTTGGCTGGCCGTTTGGTCGGCGCAGGCGGTGTGCAACACGCTGGCTGCCAGCGCGGCCGCCACCAGCCGCCAGCGGCGGGGTGCTACAAGGTTTGCAGTACGCTGCGCAAGTGAAATAAGAGATTTCACAGATAAAGGCTTAAAAGTAAGGTGAAATGTGCGCGAGCAGCTCTTAAAAACAAACTCGCGCCCAGGTTGTGCCAGCGGGGTTTAGCGTGGTTTAACGCGGATTAGCGCCCCACGTTGGCATCGGCCACGGTCAGCGCGGTCATGTTCACGATGCGGCGCACGGTGGCGCTGGGGGTGAGGATGTGTACCGGGCGGTTGGCCCCCAGCAGCACCGGGCCGATGGCGATGCCGCCGCCAGCGGCTTGCTTGAGCAGGTTGTAGCTGATGTTGGCCGCGTCGATGTTGGGCATGACCAGCAGGTTGGCATCGCCCTCCAAGGTGCTGCGCGGCATGAGGGCGCGGCGGGCATCGCCATCCAGGGCGACATCGCCGTGCATCTCGCCATCGACTTCCAGCCACGGGGCTTTGCTGCGCAGCAGCGCCAGGGTTTGGCTCATTTTGACGGCGCTGGGCTGGGTGCTGGAGCCAAAGTTGCTGTGCGAGAGCAGGGCCACCTTGGGCTTGATGCCAAAGCGGCGCACTTCTTCGGCGGCCATGATGGTGATCTCGGCCAGCAGCTCGGCGCTGGGGTCGTAATTGACGTGGGTATCGACGATGAACACCTGGCGCTCGGGCAGCAGCAGGCAGTTCATGCAGGCGTAGGTGTGCGCCGTGGGGCTGCGGCCAATGACTTGGTCGATGTACTGCAGGTGCAGCTGGGTGGTGCCCCAGGTGCCGCAGATCAGGCCATCGACTTCGCCCTTGTGCAGCAGCATGGAGCCGATCAGCGTCAGGCGGCGGCGCATTTCGATCTTGGCCATGGGGGCGGTCATGCCCTTGCGCTCGGTCATCTGGTGGTAGGTCTGCCAAAAGTCGTGGTAGCGCGCGTCGTGCTCGACATTGACCACGTCGTAATCGCGCCCTTCTTGCAGGCGCAGGCCGAATTTTTCGATGCGCTTGGCAATCACGCTGGGCCGGCCAATCAGGGTGGGGCGGGCGATGCGCTCGTCAATCACCACCTGGGCGGCGCGCAGCACGCGCTCTTCTTCGCCTTCGGCGAAGGCGACACGTTTTTTGGTCGCCTTTTTCGCGGCCATGACGATGGGTTTCATCATCGTGCCCGAGGCATAGACAAAGGTTTTGAGCTGCTCGCGGTAGGCGGCCATGTCGGCAATCGGGCGCTGGGCCACGCCGCATTCGGCCGCCGCTTGCGCCACGGCCGGTGCCACGATGAGCATCAGGCGCGGATCAAACGGTTTGGGAATCAGGTATTCGGGGCCAAAGCTCAGGGTGTGGCCAATGTAGGCGGCGGCCACTTCTTCGCTTTGCTCGGCCTTGGCCAAATCGGCAATGGCGTGAACGGCGGCCACTTCCATCTCTTTGGTGATGGTGGTGGCACCACAGTCCAGCGCGCCCCGGAAGATGTAGGGGAAGCACAGGACGTTATTCACCTGGTTGGGGTAGTCGGTGCGGCCCGTGGCGATGATGGCATCGCTGCGCACGGCTTTGACATCCTCGGGCAGGATTTCGGGCGTGGGGTTGGCCAGGGCAAAGATGATGGGCTTGGCGGCCATGGTGGCCACCATCTCTTTTTTCAGCACATTGCCCGCCGACAGGCCCAGGAAGACATCGGCCCCCTCAATCACCTGGGCCAAGGTGCGCAGCTCGGTTTTTTGGGCAAACAGGGCTTTGTCCTCGTCCATCAGCTCGGCGCGGCCCTCATAGACCACACCGGCCAGGTCGGTGACAAAGACGTTTTCGCGCTTCAGGCCCAGCACCAGCAGCAAATTCAAGCAGGCCAAGGCCGCCGCACCGGCACCAGAGGCCACCAGTTTGACCTCCTCAATTTTTTTGCCCGCCACGGTCAAGGCATTGACCATGGCCGCCGCCACGGTGATGGCGGTGCCGTGCTGGTCGTCGTGGAACACGGGGATGTTCAGGCGCTTGCGCAGCTCGCGCTCGACGTAAAAGCAGTCGGGCGCTTTGATGTCTTCAAGGTTGATGGCGCCAAAGGTGGGCTCCAGCGCGGCAATCACTTCCACCAGTTTTTGGGGGTCTTTTTCATTGATTTCGATGTCAAACACATCAACCCCGGCGAACTTTTTGAACAGCACGGCCTTGCCCTCCATCACCGGCTTGGAGGCCAGCGCACCAATGTCGCCCAGGCCCAGCACGGCGGTGCCGTTGGAGATCACGCCCACCAGATTGCCCCGGCTGGTGTAATTGAAGGCGGCGGCGGGGTCTTTCACGATTTCTTCGCACGGCGCAGCCACACCGGGGGAATACGCCAGCGCCAAATCGTGCTGGTTGGCCATGGGTTTGGTGGCCGCAATGGCCAATTTGCCGGGCTTGGGAAACTGGTGGTACTCCAGTGCGGACTGGCGCAACAGTGCTTTTTTATCAACCAGGGCGGGGGAGGTGGTGTTTTGGGGCATGGCAGGCGGGCGGTGTCTGCGCCTGGGACCATTGAGCACAGTCCAAGACGCAGGCAAGTCAATGAAACAAAAACAGCTTGGCATTGTAGGCTGCTGCCCAAAGAAATGCCCTTGGGTAGGCGGCTTGCCCTTGAGAAAGATTTCTGCAAAACGCCCGGTAGAACCAGCAGGTTCTAAGAACGTGTTCACAATCTCCTCGCGGGTGTGCAGTCGCGGCCTCGGGCGGTCTGCGGCGTTGCAAATCCTCGCCATAGCTAGCGCTATGTCTGTGGTTTGCGCCTTGCAGCCCATCCCGATCCGCATCCCGCACCCCTTCGCGCGCAGATCGTGAACACGTTCTAAACAAAAAAAGAGCTATTAGCGCAGTAAATACAATAAAAATATCTATTAATGCACTAATTCAATGGTGTGGCTTGCGCAACATGCTCTTTATTTTTTCGATCCCATAATTTTTCGTGGAGAAAAAAGAACAGCATCTGCACCGTTGGCTCCAGCAAACTCAAGGTCATGGCCACCCACCAATTGCCGGTGACCACATAGGCCACCGCAATGGCCACGGTGATGTGCAGGCAGTAATAGCTCAAGGTTTTCAGCAGGGTGTGCCGGTGGCGGCGCAGCAAGGCGCTGATACCTGTCACGATGGGGGCGGTGGCAGTGGTGGCAGTGGCGGTGTTCATGGCGATCTCCTCAAGGTGTTCAAATAATAATGATTCTTATTGACTGATGGATCTTTTTTCCCTATCTCCAAAATCTGCAAATTCGATTACGCTTGCCCGGTGCCTGTTTCTTGTGCTTCGCTCCCCACTTTCGCATGCCTGCTGACCTGCTTTTGCCTACCGTACCCTGGACACTTCGGCCCTTAACCCCTGCCGATGTGGGCGACGTGATGCGCATTCAAGCGCAAACCTATGGCGCTGCATTTCAAGAGGACAAGGCGGTCTTTGCGCGGCGACTGGCCGCGCGGCACCAATGTTCGCTGGGGGTGCAGCGCACCACCGATGCCAGCCTGCTGGCCTATGCGGCAGCGTATTGGTCGGCACCGGGCCACATTACGCCGTTGAATGGTGATTTTGAGCTGCCGATTGCAGGCCCATCGTCCTTGTATTTGCACGATATTTCAGTGCTGCCCGCGCTGGCAGGGCAAAAAGTGGCCCACGCCTTGGTGGTGCACCTGATTGAATTGGCACGCTCCAGGCACATGACCTCTATGGGCTTGGTTGCCGTGCAAGGCTCGGCCCGGTTTTGGCAGCGGTATGGCTTTGCGGAACACAAAATCACCGATCCAACGCAGCGCCAGCACCTGGCCAGCTACGGCGCCGGGGCGCACTACATGGTGCAGCGCTTGTAGCGTGTGTTGTGAGCGCAGGTGCGCCATGCGCGCTGGCGCATAGCACAGCAAAAAGCCTGACCTGCATCAAAGCTATCCTTGCTTTTTGCGACTTTTTCTGTTGCCCCCAGCGCCCCCTATGACCGCCGATGTCCCCACCCTGTTGTTGATGATCATTGTGACCTCGCTGGTAACTTCTGGGGCCTTGCTGGTACTCAACGGCAACCAGCGCAATGACGGTTTGCAGTATTGGGCCGGCGGCCTGCTGCTAAGCGCCTTGGCCCACACACTGCTGCTGTTGTATGGGCGTATTCCAAACCTATTGACCGTTGTGCTGGGCAACGTGCTGCTGTCCTCGGCCTTGGCCAGTTTTTGGCTGGCGGTGCGCCGCTTTCATGACTTGGCACTGCATTGGGCCCGCACGCTGGCACTGCTTGCCGCCATCGCGCTACTCATGTGGCTGTTTCAACACCAGTTTGCCAGCCGTGTGGTCGTCAGTGGGTTCACGTTGAGTTTGCAAGCGGCGTTGGTGCTGTGGGTGCTGCGCCAGCGCGCGTTGGGTGCAGAGCAGCAGCGCAGCCGGGGGGCGTTGCTGCTGGTGGACATCGACCACTTCAAGCGCGTCAATGACCACTACGGCCATTTGGCCGGCGACCACGTGCTGCGCCACATCGTCGGCGTGCTGCGCCAGCGCCTGCGTGCGTCCGATGTGCTGGGCCGCTACGGCGGTGAAGAATTCATGGTGCTGCTGCCCGGCACCGACCTGCACGGCGCGGCGCAACTGGCCGAGCAACTGCGCCAAGCCGTGCAAGCCGCGCCCTGCGAATGGCAAGGCCAGCGCATCCCGTTTACTGTCAGCATTGGCGTGGCCGCCAGCGCCGACACGCCGACCGACCCCAGCCGCACCAGTGAGGCCCTGCTGCAAGCGGCCGACCAAGCGCTGTACCGCGCCAAAGACGATGGGCGCAACCGGGTCGCGCTGGCTTAGAACGTGTTCACAATCTCCGCGCGAAGGGGTGCGGGATGCGGATCGGGATGGGCTGCAAGGCGCAAACCACAGACATAGCCATAGCTATGGCGAGGATTTGCAACACCGCAGACCGCCCGAGGCCGCGACTGCACACCCGCGAGGAGATTGTGAACACGTTCTTAGCCGCGCCCCACCGTCTTGCCCTGGCCACACCAGATGCAAGGGCGGCACGCCAAACAATTTCTGCATTTTTCAGCGGCCTGGGGGTTGGACTGCCGATAATGCCCGGCTATGCCTGATCGCTGGAAACCCAATGTCACGGTGGCCGCCATTGTGCAGCGGCACGACCGCTTTCTCTTGGTCGAAGAGCACACCCGCGACGGTCTGCGCCTGAACACCCCGGCCGGCCACCTGGACCCTGCCGAAACCCCGCTGCAAGCCTGCGTGCGCGAGGTGCTGGAAGAGGCCGCTTACGACTTCACCCCCACCGCGCTGGTTGGCGTGTACATGAACCGCTTTGTGCGCACCCGCACCGGCGCAGACATTACCTATTTGCGCTTTGCCTTCACCGGCGACCTGGGCCAGCACCATGCCCAGCAGCGGCTGGACGAGGGCATTGTGCGCACCGTCTGGCTCACCTACGAAGAGCTGCAAGCCAGCGCCCACCTGCACCGCAGCCCCGTGGTGCTGCAAAGCATTGGCGACTACCTGGCCGGTCAGCGCTTTGACCTGAACCTAATCCAAGCCGATGCCAGCATTTTTAGCCCGCCTTCGGCCATGGCGCTGCCGGTCTGAGAACGTGTTCACAATCTCCGCGCGAAGGGGTGCGGGATGCGGATCGGGATGGGCTGCAAGGCGCAAACCACAGACATAGCCGTAGCTATGGCGAGGATTTGCAACGCCGCAGACCGCCCGAGGCCGCGACTGCACACCCGCGAGGAGATTGTGAACACGTTCTGAGGGGTGGCGGCCTGGTGCTGATGCGCTACAAACAATAAAGCGCCTACCGCAGGCGCTTTATTGTTTTTAAGGTACTTTTTAGTTCAAAGCCATACTGAGCTTGCGGCGGTAGCTATTGATAAGCTGAGTCACGGTGTCTTGCTGGGCGGCATTTTTGCCCAGCAGCTCGATGCCACCGGCGGTTTTTCCGGGCACGGCATCTTGCTTTTTCGGCTTGGGCGGGGTGAGCAATTCCAAAATAGCAATAAACAGCTTGCGCGCGGCCTGCTCGTTCCAGGTTTTGTCGCGCAGGATGATTTCCAGCAACTCGTCCATGCTGTCGGTCCACTGCCCGGCCGCAGCCAGCAGCTGGGCCTTGGCAAAGCGGGTGTCAAAGTCACGCTTGTTGTGCTCAATGGCGGCGTCAAACTGCGCCAGTGGCCAGTCGGCGCGGGGGTCGGTTTGGGCAAAGGCCACACACTGCAGCCATTCTTGCAAAGCGGCAAAGCGCAGCGGCTGAGGGATGCGCTTGAGCGGCTCGTGCAGCAGCGCACTGGCTTCTTCCAGGCCGCCGCTGGCGATCAACAGGCGCACGTAGTCAAAGCGGGCATCGTCGTTGCTGGGATCGGCGGCCACGGCTTCGGCCAGTTTTTGCAGGGCGGCCTCGGTGTCGCCCTCCTGCATGAGCTGCTGGGCCTCTTGCGCATCGGCTTCGGCGTGCAAAGCGTCTTCGCTGGGCAGGTGTTTGTCCAAGAATTGGCGCACCTGGCCCTCGGTTTGTGCGCCCATAAAACCATCCACGGGCTGGCCGCCGACCATCAGCACACAGGTGGGCACGCTGCGCACGCCAAACATGGCGGCAATTTGCTGGTTGGCATCGACATCGACTTTCGCCAAGATAAAGCGCCCGCCGTAATCGGCCTCCAGCTTCTCCAGCACGGGCACCAGCGTTTTGCAGGGGCCGCACCAAGTGGCCCAAAAATCGACCAGCACCGGGGTGTGCATCGAGGCGGCGATCACCTCGGTTTCAAACGTCTCTAGCGTGATGTCAATCATTTTTTTACTCCTGGGGATAATGGCGGGATTCTCTCGGATATATCGAGGCACTGCGCCGTTTTGCCAGACACCGAGGCAAACATTCATAAAAAACGTAAAAAACTTGTAAAGCGCTGGAACTTCTGCCTTCACGCCCCACCTTACGCTGGGTAAGACCTCTGGTTTTGCGGACTTTCTCGCTGTGGGGCACGGTCATCGTCTTGAATGCCAAGCCTGGGGGTGTCTCTCCTCCCTCCCTCTCTTAAATTGCCCACGGGTTGCCCTGCAGCGTTTTTTTATTCTTGGCCCCAGCTTGTTTCGCGCAGGCTGGGGCCTTCGCTTTTCTGGGGTGGCATTTACAATCGCCGCCCATGAACCTGTCTGCCCTTACCGCCCTTTCTCCGCTGGACGGCCGCTACGCCGCCAAACTTGCCACCCTGCGCCCCATCATGAGCGAATACGGCTATATGCACCGCCGTGTTCAGGTGGAGGTGACGTGGTTCATCGCCCTGTCCGATGCCGGGCTGCCCGAATTTGCGCCGCTGTCCAGCGCGGCCCGTGATTTTTTGCTGGGCCTGGTGGCCAACTTCAGCGAGGCCGATGCCCAGGCCATCAAGGATGAAGAAAAGGTCACCAACCACGACGTGAAAGCCGTCGAGTACTGGATCAAAAAGCAATTCAAAGGCCATGCCGAGCTGGAAAAAGCCGCCGAATTTGTCCACTTTGCCTGCACCAGCGAAGACATCAACAACACCAGCCACGCCCTGCAAATGCGCGCTGGGCGCGAGGTGGTGGTCAGCGGCCTGAACGCCATCACCGCCAAGCTGCGCAGCATGGCGCACCAGTTTGCCGCCGTGCCCATGCTCAGCCGCACCCACGGCCAAACGGCCAGCCCCACCACCGTGGGCAAAGAGTTTGCCAACGTGTTTGTGCGCCTGAGCCAAGCCATCGAGCAGATCGAGGCCGTGCAAATTTTGGCCAAAATGAACGGCGCCGTGGGCAACTACAACGCCCACCTGAGCGCTTACCCCACGCACGATTGGGAGGCCTTCAGCCGCCATGTGGTGGAAAACGCTGAACCCGTCGGCCTGGGCCTGACCTTCCAGCCCTATTCGATCCAGATCGAACCGCACGACTACATGGCCCAGGTGTTTGATGCTGTGGCCCGCGCCAACACCATCTTGATCGACCTGTCGCGCGACATCTGGGGCTACGTCAGCCTGGGCTACTTCAAGCAAAAGTTGAAGGACGGCGAAATTGGCTCTTCCACCATGCCGCACAAGGTCAATCCCATCGACTTTGAAAACGCCGAGGGCAACCTGGGCCTGGCCAACGCCATGCTGCGCCACCTGGCCGAAAAACTGCCCATCAGCCGCTGGCAGCGCGACCTGACCGACTCGACCGTGCTGCGCAACATCGGCGTGGCGCTGGGCTACGCCACGCTGGCCTACAACTCGCTCATGACCGGCCTGAACAAGCTCGAACTCAACGAAGAGCGCCTGGCCGAAGACCTGGATGCCGCCTGGGAAGTGCTGGCCGAACCCATCCAAACCGTCATGCGCCGCTACGGCGTGGCCGGGGCCTACGAAAAGCTCAAGGAAGTCACCCGAGGCAAGAGCGTGCTGGCCGAGGATTTGCACCAACTCATCCGCAGCCTGGACATCCCCGAAGCCGACAAACAGCGCCTGCTGGCCATGACCCCGGCCAGCTACATCGGCAAAGCCACCGAGCTGGCCCAACGCGTTTGAAGCCCTATTTAATAGCTCCAACCGCTGGTTAAATAATCATTTCAATCCATAAAGAGCTGCTAAACCAGGTATAGCCTGCGCTAGCAGCTCTTATTTTTTTATATACCCCCACGCCTTATGGCCCTGAAATCCACCATCTTCAAAGCCAACCTGTCGATTGCCGACATCGACCACGGCTACTACGCCGACCACAACCTCACCCTGGCGCGCCACCCCAGCGAAACCGACGAGCGCATGATGGTACGGCTGGTGGCGCTGGCGCTGAATGCCTGGCAACTGCAGGCGCTGTGCAACGGCGACGGCACGCTGGCCTTTGGCACGGGCCTGTCTGACCCGGACGATCCGGATGTCCACATCACCGACTTCACCGGCGCCAAGCGCCTGTGGATTGAAGTGGGCCAGCCCGAGGAAAAACCCCTGAGCAAAGCCTGCAGCAAAGCCGACCACGTGCTGCTCTACCCCTTTGGCCCGGCGGCCGAAGTGTGGTGGAAGGGCATGGAGGGCAAAGTGGCCCGCCAAAAAAAACTGGCCGTCTGGCGCATCCCGGCCGACACCGCGCAGGAACTGGCCGCCTTGGCGCAGCGCAGCATGCAGCTGCAAGCGACGATTCAAGAGGGCGAGCTGACCCTGTCCAGCGAGCAAGGCATGGCGGTTGTGGCACCGGTGCTGTGGAAGTAACCTGCCCGTAACCGGGCGGGACTACGCTCTACAATACCGCGCAAAAATTTTTTCACTTTCTCTATCGAGCTGCCATGCACATCCTGCGTTTTTCCGACCTCTGCGCCCAGGGCCAAGCCCAAGGCAAGCGTGTATTTATCCGTGCCGACCTGAACGTGCCCCTGAACGATGCCGGCCAGATCACCGAAGACACGCGCGTGCGTGCCTCGGTGCCCGCCATTGAAATGGCCCTGAAAGCAGGCGCTGCCGTCATGGTCACCAGCCACCTGGGCCGCCCCACCGAAGGCGAGTTCAAAGCCGAAGACTCGCTGGCCCCCGTAGCCAAGCGCCTGTCCGAGCTGCTGGGCCGTGAAGTGCCCCTGGTGGCCAACTGGGTCGATGGTGTGCAAGTGGCACCCGGCCAGGTGGTGCTGCTGGAAAACTGCCGCGTGAACGTGGGCGAGAAAAAGAACAACGAGGCGCTGGCGAAAAAGCTGGCCGCCCTGTGCGACATCTTCGTGCACGATGCCTTTGGCACCGCCCACCGCGCCGAGGGCACGACCTACGGCATCGCCCAGTTTGCCCCGATTGCTTGCGCGGGCCCGCTGCTGTCGGCCGAGATCGACGCCATTCAAACCGCCCTGGCCAACCCGGCACGCCCGCTGGCAGCCATCGTGGCCGGCTCCAAGGTATCGACCAAACTGACCATCCTGCAATCGCTGGCCAAAAACGTCGATCAACTGATTGTGGGTGGCGGCATTGCCAACACCTTCATGCTGGCGGCGGGCCTGAACATCGGCAAATCTTTGGCAGAACCCGATTTGGTCGGCGAGGCCAAAGCCGTCATCGCCGCCATGGCCGCGCGCGGCGCCGAGGTGCCGATTCCCACCGACGTGGTGACCGCCAAAACCTTTGCCACCGATGCCGTGGCCACCGTGAAAAAAGCCACCGAAGTGGCCGACGACGACCTGATCCTGGACATCGGCCCCGAAACCGCCGCCAAACTGGCCGCGCAACTCAAGGCGGCCGGCACCATCGTCTGGAACGGCCCCGTGGGCGTGTTCGAGTTCGACCAATTTGCCGGAGGCACAAAAGCCATCGCCCAGGCGATTGCCGAGTCAAAAGCCTTCAGCATCGCCGGTGGTGGCGACACCTTGGCCGCCATTGCCAAATACGGCATCGAGGACAAGGTGGGCTACATCTCCACCGGCGGCGGTGCCTTCCTGGAAGTGCTGGAAGGCAAAACCCTGCCCGCGTTTGAAATTTTGCAGAAACGCGCTGCAGGCTAACAACCGCCTTGCATACACCCAAAAAAAAGCCGCTTGCAATAACCAAGCGGCTTTTTGCATCTAAACCAGAAAAATGTTGTTTTGCAACGTCATTTGGCAACATGATGTTTAGAAATTCTATCTTTTGGATTGGACGTGCTCAAAGCCAAAAACCTGCCAATATTTTCGATTTTGCAAAAACGTGCCCAGAGGTAAAAACTGCCTTGCCATCCTAAAAAAAGCCGCTTGCAATAGCCAGGCGACTTTTTTAGCTGAGCCTGAGAAATGTTGTTTTGCAACGTCATTTCTCAGCAATATGCTTAGAAACCCTATCCTTTTCCTAGAATAATAGCCAGCTTAATGCGTCGCCAGCCTAGCGCTGCGCGTCTCCTTGCGGGCCATCAAACCATGCCCTGCATTCTTCAGGGCAGAAGCCCAATTTAGTACAAGGAAAATCTATGCGCTTATGGAAAAGCATTGGTCTTATGGCCTTGGTGGGCGGCAGCGCCACCGTCTTAACTGCCTGCGGTTCGGCACCCATTCCAGTGGCCACCAACTTTGACTACTCCACCCAACAAAAAGCCCGTTCGGCAGGGCATTGGGATGTCATGTCGCGTGACGTTGTCGTGCAGAGTTTGCAGACGCTTGAAGGTATTGGCATTCAGCGCAACACCCCTGTGTATGTTGCTCTACCCAAGCAAGCCAGCGAATTTGATCAAGGTTTTCGAGAAATGCTGCTGACCAAGTTAGTGCAAAGCGGCGTAAGCGTGCTGGACAACAACCGCGGTGCTGATTTGCAAATTTCTTATGCCACCCAGGTGGTAGTTCATAAGAGCGATCGTCCCTACTTCATCCCCGGCCAGTTCACCATGCTGGCCGGCGGCTTAATGGCCGCATATGGTTTGCGCACGGAGCATTTAGATGTCAAGTTGCTGGGCACGTTGGGCTTGGCCGGTGCTGCTGATTTTGCAGCCAGCGTCAATGCTGGCGGCCCCACCCACACGGAGGTAATTTTGACCACTTCAGTCAAGCGTGGCGATCAATATCTCGCCCGCAAAACCGATGTGTATTACCTAGAAGATGCCGATGCCCCGCTGTTCTGGAAGCAGGTGCCCGCTACTCGCTTTAACGTGGTAGATCGATAATGAAAAAACAAGCATTTTTGACAATTTTTCTGGCTGCTGCGCTCGCCGGTTGTGCAACCCAAACCGTGCAAAGCCCAGCCTACGTGGGTCCAACATATACCGCTGCGTCCAGCAACCCGTTTATCAATAGCAGCCGTGAAGCGGTGGATACCCTGATGAACGGATTTGATCCAGGATCACTGGGCAAAGCTCCGGTTCTGGTAGCCACAGTCGTCAATATCAACGACTTGAAAAACTCGGCCCCTTTAGGCAGGACGTTGGGTGAGATGTATGCATCTCAACTGGCCAACAAGGGCTTGAACGTCACGGAAATGAAACTGCGCGGCGATGTTTATGTGCGGGAAGGAACCGGGGAGTTGCTGCTGTCACGCGAAATTCGTGAAATTGCCGCACAACACGCTGCGGGGTTGGTTTTGGTAGGTACATATTCTCAAGCCAGCCAATACACCTATATCAGCATGAAACTGGTACGCACCACGGACAGTCGCATCATGCGCAGCCACGATTACGCGATTCCGAATGACATGGATGTGCGCCGCATGCTGAAATAATCAGCAGCACATAATTCACGATTTAAAAAAACTTGTACTGAACTCACCCCAAAGCTTGGATGCATTCCAAGCTTTGGGGTGTTTTTTCATGACGCAACGCGATCAGACATTCAAGTTTGCGATGGTTCCGGCCTACGAAGTGGGAGTAGGCGGTTTTTTTACGCCCTCTACTGTGCCAAGCGGGTGCGGTCTTCTAGGCGGAACGCGGCCACGGAGTGCAGCAGCTCTTGGCCCTGGGTCTGCAGGCTGGTCGCAGCGGCGGCGCTTTCTTCGACCAGGGCGGCGTTTTGCTGCGTCACCTGGTCCATTTGCATGATGGCCTCGCCCACCTGGGCCACGCCGGTGCTTTGCTCGCTGCTGGCGACGCTGATTTCGCCCACGATGGCCGTTACCTGGCGGATGGCGCTGACCACCTCGTCCATGGTGGCCCCGGCCTGATCGGCCAAGGTGCTGCCCTGCTCGACGCGGGTCACGCTGGCGGAAATCAAATCCTTGATCTCTTTGGCGGCCTCGGCGCTGCGCCCGGCCAGGGCGCGCACTTCGGAGGCCACGACGGCAAAGCCGCGCCCCTGTTCGCCGGCGCGGGCCGCTTCGACGGCCGCATTCAGCGCCAGGATGTTGGTTTGAAAGGCAATGCTGTCGATCACGCCAATGATGTCGGCAATCCGGTGCGAGCCCTCGTTGATGCCGCGCATGGTTTGCACGACCTGCTCGACCACTGCCCCGCCCTGCGCGGCCACGCTGGAGGCGTTCACCGCCAGCGCGTTGGCCTGGCGGGCGTTATCGGCGTTTTGCCGCACGGTGGCGGTCAGCTCTTCCATGGAAGCGGCGGTTTGCTGCAAGGCACTGGCCTGGCTTTCGGTGCGGGCCGACAAATCATGGTTGCCTTGCGCGATCTCGGCGGAGGCGTGGCCAATGCCCACCGCAGCATCGCGCACCTGCGCCACCAACTGGCGCAAGCTGGCCTGCATGCGCCCCAGGTCGGCCATCAGCCCCAGCGTGGCCGGCCCGCCCTGGTCGGCTGCGCCCAGCGTTAAATCGCCCTCGGCCACGCGGCGCAAGGCGCTGCGCGCCTGGGCCAGGTCACCGCCCAATTCGCGGCGCAGGGTGCGCAGCATGACCCCAGTAAGGGCCAGCGCGGCCACTGCCGCCCCCAGGGCCAAGGCGGCGGCCAGCAGTTGCATGCGCTGGGCCTGCGCCTGGGTGGCGGCATTGGCGGTGGCGGCGGCCGTGCGGGCGGTCTCCAGCTGCTGCAGCAAGGCCGAGCGCAGTGCCCGCCAGGCCGGCGTTTCTTGTGTGTTGAGCAAGGCGGCCGCCTGGGCCGCATCGCTTTGCGCCAGGGCCTGCACTTGCTACTGGGCGGCAAACTGGTGGTTGCGCAGCGCCAGCAGGGCCTGCACATCGGCCTCGAAGGCGGTGCCACGGGCGCTGGCCAGCGTGGCGGTGTGCGCCTGGGCAAAGGCGGACTGGGCGGCATCAAAGTTGGTGTACGCGGTGCGGTTGGCCGGGTCGAGCAAGATGTTGCGCAGCGCCTGGCCGCTTTGCAGGCCCTGGGCATACATCTCGGACAGGCCGGTGACCACCGCCTGCTTGGACAGTTTAGAAAAAGCAGAAGTTTAGCCAGATATAAAAACAAAGCTGCTAGCGCTTAAGTTTCAACAAATTCAGAGGTTTAAGCCTTGAAATTGTTTTTAACTAAGCGGTAGCAGCTATTGATTTAGGAGTAAATTTTTACCCCCTCAAGGCCCCGAGCACTTCATCGAGCATTTTTTTCGCATCGCCAAACAGCATGCGGTTGTTCTCTTTGTAGAACAGCGGGTTGTCCACCCCGGCGTAGCCGCTGGCCATGCTGCGCTTCATGACGATGCTGGTCTTGGCCTGCCACACCTCCAGCACGGGCATGCCGGCGATGGGGCTGTCCGGGTCGTCCTGGGCGGCGGGGTTCACGATGTCGTTGGCACCGATGACGATGGCCACGTCGGTGTCCGGGAAGTCGTCGTTGATCTCGTCCATCTCCATCACGATGTCGTAAGGCACCTTGGCCTCGGCCAGCAGCACGTTCATGTGGCCGGGCATGCGGCCGGCGACGGGGTGGATGGCAAAGCGCACTTGCACACCTTTGTCGCGCAGGGTTTTGACGATGTCATTCACGGTGTGCTGCGCCTGCGCCACGGCCATGCCGTAGCCGGGGACGATGATGACGCTCTTGGCTTCGCGCAGCAGTTCGGCGGTATCGGCAGCGCTGACGGGCACCACCTCGCCTTGCGGCTGGGCCGGTTCGCCCGCGGCGGCTTGCTTTTTGGTCGGCGCACCGCCGCCAAAGCCGCCGGCAATCACGCTGATGAAGTTGCGGTTCATGGCGTTGCACATGATGTACGACAGGATGGCGCCGCTGGAGCCCACCAGCGCCCCGGTAACGATGAGCAGGTCGTTGGACAGCATGAAGCCCGTGGCCGCCGCGGCCCAGCCGGAGTAGCTGTTGAGCATGGAGACCACCACCGGCATATCGGCCCCGCCAATGGCCATGACCATGTGGATGCCAAACAGCAGGGCAATCACCGCCATAACGATCAGCGGCACCATGCCGGACTGCACATCGGGCGCGTTGAGAAATTCGCGGCCAAAGTAAATCACCACCAGCAGCGCCACCAGATTGAGCCAATGGCGGGCGGGCAGAAGCAGCGGTTTGCCACCGATCTTGCCGTTCAGCTTGCCAAAGGCAATCAACGAGCCGCTGAAGGTGATGGCCCCAATGAGGATGCCAATGTAGATTTCCACCTCGTGGATGGTTTTCTCCACCCCTTCTAAAAGAATAGCTGTATCCACATAGCTGGCAAAGCCTACTAGGCAGGCAGCCAGGCCAACCAAGCTGTGCATCAGCGCCACCAGCTCGGGCATTTGCGTCATCTTCACCACGCGAGCGGCGTACAGGCCAATGCCGCCGCCAATGGCCAGGGCCCCCACAATCCAGGCCAGGCCCGAGGGGCCGACCCGGGGGCCGAACACCGTGGCCAGCACCGCCAGCGCCATGCCAACCATGCCCAGCAGGTTGCCCCGGCGCGAGGTTTCGGGGTTGGACAGGCCGCCCAAGCTCAGGATAAAAAGAATGGCCGCCCCCAGGTAGGCCACGGTTGCAAGACTTTGGGACATGTCGATGTTTCCTTCTTGTTGATCTTCTTACTTGCGGAACATGGCCAGCATGCGGCGCGTGACGGCAAAGCCGCCAAACATGTTGATGGCAGTCAGCACCAGGGCGGCAAACGCCAGCCAGGCAATCAAGCCATCGGGGCGGCCTGCCGTGCCCATTTCGGGCGGCGCAATTTGCACCAGCGCCCCAATGGCGATGATGCTGGAGATGGCGTTGGTCACGCTCATCAGCGGCGTGTGCAGGGCGGGGGTGACGTTCCACACCACCATGTAGCCAATAAAGCAGGCCAGCACAAACACCGTGAAATGCCCTAAAAAGGCTGCCGGGGCGTAGGCACCAATGACCCAGAACAGCCCCGCCAGCACAGCAAAAACAATCGACAAGGTTTTGCCCGACATGGGTTGGCCCGGGCCGTGGGCGGATTTTTTCTCGGCCACCGGGGCCGCAGCCGCCTTGGGGGCTGGGGCCGGGGCGGTTTTGAGCGGGGGCGCGGGCCAGGTGAGGGCGCCGTCTTTGACCACGGTCAGGCCCCGAATGGCGTCATCTTCCATGTTCACCACGGCCACGCCATCCTTGGCCTTGCACAGCTCTTCCAGCAGGCGCAGCAGGTTGGTGGCGTACAGCGTGGACGATTGCTTGGCCAGGCGCGAGGCCAGATCGGTGTAACCAATGATGGTCACGCCATGGCGCACCACGGCCTCGTTGGGCACCGTGAGCTCGCAATTGCCGCCTTGCTCGGCGGCCATATCGACGATGACGCTGCCGGGCTTCATGCTTTGCACCATCTCGGCGGTGATCAGCTTGGGCGCGGGTTTGCCCGGAATGAGCGCGGTGGTGATGATGATGTCGGCGTTTTTGGCCTCTTGCGCGTACATCTGGCGCTGCGCGGCCTGAAAACCCTCGCTCATGACCTTGGCGTAGCCGCCACCGCCTGCGCCGTCTTCCTCGTAATCGACCTTGACAAACTCACCACCCAGGGATTTGACCTGGTCGGCCACCTCGGCGCGGGTGTCGTTGGCGCGCACGATGGCGCCCAGGTTGGCCGCCGTGCCAATCGCGGCCAAACCGGCCACGCCGGCCCCGGCAATGAATACCTTGGCCGGGGGCACTTTGCCTGCGGCGGTGATCTGGCCATTGAAATAGCGGCCAAAGGCATTGGCCGCCTCAATCACGGCGCGGTAGCCGGACACCCCGGCGGTGGAGGTGAGCGCATCCATTTTCTGCGCCCGGCTCAGGGTGCGCGGCAGGCAGTCGATGGCCAGCACGGTGGCCTGCTTGGCCTGCAGCGCTTCCATCAGCGCCGGGTTTTGCGCGGGCCAGATAAAGCCAATCAGCAAGGTGCCGGGGCGCATCAGCGCGACCTCGTCCGCCGTGGGCGGGCGCACCTTGAGCACGATGTCCGACGCTGCCCACAGCGTGGCCGCATCGGGCAGCACCTCGGCCCCCACGGCCTGGTAGGCCGCATCGTCGCAGTGGGCGGCCACACCCGCACCCGATTGCACGGCCACGGAAAAGCCCAGTTGCACCAGCTTGCTGACCACCTCCGGCACGGTGGCAACCCGCTTTTCCAGCGGCAGGATTTCGCAGGGGATACCAATTTTCATGTTCGCCATCCTTTTTATGCGTTTTAAGCATAAATATTTACATTCTCTTAATAAAAGCTTACATGAAAATTGCAGATTATTTTCCGCACGGTCGTTTCTTTTGTAGAAATACGACATCGCGTTTGCCTACGCCTGTCGCACCAAAAAAAGCCCGCTGTGTGGGGCACAGCGGGCTTGCAGTGGGGTTTGCCGTTGGCTTTAGCGGCCGTTTAGCGGCCGTTTAGCGGCTGCTCAGGGGCCGAACGCGCGCTTTAGTTCACGGTTTGTTTGAGTTCACCGGCCGCGTATTTCTTGGCCATTTGCTCCAGGGTGTAGCCCTTGATTTTGCCGCCCTGGCCTTCGCAACCAAATTCCAGGTAACGCTGCTTGCAAATGGCCTTGGCCGCTTCGCGCGCGGGTTTCATCCATTCGCGCATATCGAATTTCTCGGGGTTTTCAAACTGGAATTTGCGCACCGCGCCGGTCATGGCCATGCGGATGTCGGTGTCGATGTTTACCTTGCGCACGCCGTGTTTGATGGCTTCTTGAATCTCTTTGACGGGCACGCCGTAGGTCTGCTTCATCTTGCCGCCAAACTGGTTGATGATGGCCAGCAGGTCTTGCGGCACCGAGCTGGAGCCGTGCATGACCAAATGGGTGTTGGGCAGGCGGGCGTGAATTTCTTTGACGCGCTGGATCGAGAGCACATCGCCTGTGGGCGGGCGGGTGAATTTGTACGCGCCATGGCTGGTGCCGATGGCAATCGCCAGGGCATCGAGCTGGGTGGCTTGCACGAACTGGGCGGCTTCTTCGGGGTCGGTCAGCATTTGGCTGTGGTCGAGTTTGCCCACGGCCCCCACGCCGTCTTCTTCCCCGGCTTCACCGGTTTCCAGGCTGCCCAGGCAACCGAGTTCGCCCTCCACGGTGGCACCAATTTTGTGGGCCATGGCCACCACTTCCTGGGTGACGCGCACGTTGTAGTCAAAGTCGGAGGGGGTTTTGCCATCGGCCAGCAAGCTGCCGTCCATCATCACCGAGCCAAAGCCCAGCTCCAAAGCGCCCTGGCAGATGGCGGGGCTGGTGCCGTGGTCTTGGTGCATGACCAGGGGAATGTGGGGATAGGCTTCGGTGGCGGCCAGGATCAGGTGCTTGATGAAGGATTCACCAGCGTATTTGCGGGCACCGGCGCTGGCCTGCAGGATGACGGGGGCACCCACTTCATCGGCCGCGGCCATGACGGCTTGCACCTGCTCGAGGTTGTTCACGTTGAAAGCGGGAATGCCGTAGCCGGCTTCGGCGGCGTGGTCGAGCATTTCGCGCATGGAAATCAAAGGCATGGTCGTGTCCGATCAAAAAAGAAGAGAGAAAACTGGTAACTAGGCGGTAACCGGCGATTTTAGCGGGCTGCTGCATGCACGGGGTCGGCTTGGCTATTCCTGGGCGGGGTTAAGCCACCCGGCAAATTTGCAGCATATTCGTGCCGCCGGGCTGGCCCATGGGTTCGCCGCAGGTGATGGCATACACATCGCCGGGCTGCACAATGCCGCGCTCGCGCAGGTGGTTTTCGGCCTGCTGCAGGGCCCGGTCGCGCTCGGCGCTGGTGTCCATCAGCAGGGGGCTGACGTTGCGGTACAGCGCCATCTTGCGCTGGGTGGCTATTTTTGGGGTCAAGGCATAGATGGGAATGTGGATGCGGTGGCGGCTCATCCACAGCGCGGTCGAGCCGCTATCGGTCATGGCCACGATGGCTTTGGCCCCCAGGTGGTGGGCGGTGAACAGCGCCCCCAGGGCAATGGATTGGTCGATGCGGGTCAGGTGCCGTGGGGCAAAGTTGCCGTCTGCGCCAATGTCTTCGGCAGCCTCGGCGGCGGCGCAGATGTGGGCCATTTCGCGCACGGTTTCCAGCGGGTATTTTCCCACCGCCGTTTCGGCGCTGAGCATGACGGCATCGGTGCCATCGAGCACGGCATTGGCCACGTCGCTGACCTCGGCGCGGGTGGGCAGGGCGTTGGTGATCATGCTTTCCATCATCTGCGTGGCGGTGATGACCAGTTTGTCCATCTGCCGCGCCATGCGAATCATTTTTTTCTGCAGTGCGGGCACGGCGGCGTTGCCCACTTCCACCGCCAAATCGCCCCGGGCGACCATGATGCCGTCGCTCACGCGCAAGATGTCTTCCAGGTGCGGGATGGCTTCGGCGCGTTCCATTTTGGCAATCAGGCCGGGGCGGTGGCCGGTGCCGGCGGCGGCCACGGTACACAGCTGGCGGGCCATTTCCATATCGGTGGCGTTTTTAGGGAAGCTCACCGCCACATAGTCTGCGCCCAGTTGTATGGCGGTTTCGATGTCTTTCATGTCCTTGGCGGTCAGCGCCGGGGCCGTCAGGCCACCGCCTTGTTTGTTGATACCTTTGTTGTCGGACAGCTCACCGCCCACCACCACTTCGGTGTGTACCGCCTCGCCCAGCACCCGCTGCACGCGCAGCACGATCAAGCCATCGTTGAGCAGCAGCACATCGCCCGCGCGCACATCGCGCGGCAGCTCTTTGTAATCCAGCCCCACGCCGCCTTGGTCACCGAGGGTGCTGCGGGCCGCATCGAGGGTAAAGCTGGCCCCTTCCTGCAACTGCACCTTGCCCTGGGCAAACTTGCCCACGCGGATTTTGGGCCCCTGCAGGTCGGCCATGATGGCCACCTCGCGCCCAGCGCGGCGCGAGGCTTCGCGCACGACCTCGGCCCGGGCAAGATGGTCTTGGGCGCTGCCATGGCTAAAATTGAAGCGCACCACGTTCACCCCTGTTGAGATCATGCGGGTTAGAACCTCTAAATCACTTGAAACAGGGCCGAGAGTAGCAACGATTTTGGTAGCACGACGGATATACATCGCGGGGGGCATAGGCAGGCTCCGAAGGTTAGGGAAAAGTAGCCCGCCTATCCTAGCCCGGATATTTCACCGTAGTAGAGCCACAAACGAGTACGGCATTGCCCTTGTGTGCCCGAAAATC
>NZ_JBHSEY010000014.1:0-77309 GCF_042654745.1 Comamonas denitrificans | reverse complement strand
CAGCACCGTTGCCAAAGCAGCGGTCAGCGTGGTTTTACCGTGGTCCACGTGGCCGATGGTGCCCACGTTTACGTGGGGCTTCGACCGTTCAAATTTCTCTTTTGCCATTTTTTCGACTCCGAAAAAAATTAAATGCCAACCTCAAAAATGCAGGCAACACCAGCACCGTACTTGGTGCCCATGGGCAGGATCGAACTGCCGACCTCTCCCTTACCAAGGGAGTGCTCTACCACTGAGCCACATGGGCATGACGCTTTACAGCGCACTCACTCTGGAGCGGGAGACGGGAATCGAACCCGCGTCATCAGCTTGGAAGGCTGGGGTTCTACCATTGAACTACTCCCGCATAACAAACGCCACAGAGTGGCGCTTGTTAAATATATGGTGGAGGAGGCTGGATTCGAACCAGCGTAGGCGTAAGCCAACAGATTTACAGTCTGCCCCCTTTAGCCACTCGGGCACTCCTCCGGGAAAGTCTTCGATTGTAGCAGATTTTTTATGATTTTTTACTTGGCGCGGCTGGCGGGGATCGAACCCACGACCCTTGGCTTCGGAGGCCAATACTCTATCCACTGAGCTACAGCCGCTTTAGCGCCGCTGCGCAAAATAAGCAAAAAAATCTGCAAGCTGCAATTGTAGCGTGATTTTTAGAATTTTTTCAGCTTTGGCATCATTTTTCAGCCGACAAACCCAAGCTTTGCAAATAAAACCGTGCAAGTTGCTGAGTTTCCTCGCACAGCGAGCCTTGCCCGCCACGCAGCAGCCACGCATGCAAGAGTCCATCAAACAGCGCTTGCAACCCCTTGGCAGCCAGTCCCACAGGCAGCGGCAGCGGCTGGGCACAGGCTTGCTGAGCGGCCAGCAAATCTTGCTCCAGCAGTGCAATGCAGCGATCGACACCCCGCACCCAGCGCTGCTGCACGGCCGCCAAGTCACCGACATGTTCGACTTTGAACATGGCCAGCTCAAACACCCGGCGCACGCGGGCATCTTCGGAAACCACCTGTGCAATCAAGGCAAAGCGCTCCAGGATTCTGGTGATGGGCGCTGTCTTTGCTGCAGCACCATCCAGGAGCAGCCCTTGCTCGATGGGCAGTGTGACGCGCTGGAGCATGGCATCGAAAAGATCTAGTTTGTCTTTAAAGTGCCAATACACCGCCCCACGGGTCAAGCCCGCGCACTGCGCCACATCCGCCAGCGAGGCACCCGACACGCCACGCTCATAAAACACCTGCTCGGCCGCATCCAGCAGCCGCCCTCGGGTTATTTCTGCATCTTCTTTGGTTTTGCGCGCCATTACACTCGTGTCCTCTCTTTATAAATACCCCTTGGTGTACAGGGTTAGTAAAAAATTTTACTAAAATGCCCATTTTATACATTCATGGATGTATGCAATTAATCCCTGGGAATTCAATTGCAAAATTGAAGCTCCGTCTTTTCTGCTCGCCCCAACAACAATTCATCATGCGTACTCACCCCCGCCTTTCACCCTCTTGGGCTTTGCGCCCACTGCTGCCCCTGGCCGTGGTCAGCGCCCTGACACTGGCCGCTTGTGGAGAGCACAATGCCGCCCCGCAAAAACCTGCCGGGGGTGCTGCCCCCCAGGTGCCGGTTGGCGTGGTGACGGCCACGCCGGCAGAGGTGGGGCTGCTGACCGAATTGCCGGGCCGCGTTGAGGCCTCGCGGGTCGCCGAAATTCGCGCCCGCAGTGCGGGCATTTTGCAAAAGCGCTTGTTCACGGAAGGCTCGGACGTGAAGGCCAATCAGGTCTTATTTGAAATAGATGCAGCACCTTACGCAGCTGCGGTGCAGAGTGCGCAAGCTAATCTTGCTCAAGCACAAGCGAATGCTGCGCAAGCAGCTATACAGTTTGAGCGTTTTCAGGCCTTGATTGATACCAATGCGATCAGCAAGCAAGACTTTGACAACGCCAAAGCCAGCCATTTGCAGGCCCAGGCCCAGGTCAAAGCCGCGCAGGCCAGTGTGCGCACGGCGCAAATCAACTTGGGTTACACCAAGGTGACGGCCCCGATTGCCGGCCGCATTGGCCGGGCGCTGGTCACGGAAGGGGCGTTGGTCGGGCAAGGGGAAGCCACCGCCTTGGCCGTGGTGCAGCAAATCGATCCGCTGTTTGTCAATTTCACCCAGTCGGCCAGCGATGCTTTTGCGCTGCGCAAAGCCATCCAGGCCGGTCAGCTGCAAAACCCCGGAAAACAGGCTGGTGCCGTGCACATCGTGCTGGACGATGGCAGCCTGTATGAGCACACAGGCCAATTGCTCTTTACGGATCTGAGCGTGGATGCCAGCACCGGGCAGGTCACGCTGCGTGCTGAGGTGCCCAACCCGAACGGTTTGTTGCTGCCCGGTCAGTATGTGCGCATTCGACTGGAGCAGGCCCAGGTGGCCAATGCGATTGCGCTGCCCCAACAGGCCGTCACACGCACCGAGCAAGGCGATATGGTGACGGTGGTCAGCCCCGAGGGCGCAACCTCACCACGCAAAGTGCAGGTGCGCCACGCCGACGGCAATCGTTGGCTGGTGGATGGGGGCTTGCAAGCGGGCGAGCAGGTGATGGTCGATGGCTTCCAAAAGCTGCAAATGCTGCCACCGGGCACCCCCGTCAAAGCCGTGCCCTGGCAAGCGCCTGGGGCCGCTGCGGCGCCATCTACTGCTGCTGCAGCGCAATAAGTCGAGGGCAACATGGCACGATTTTTTATTGACCGCCCCATTTTTGCCTGGGTGCTGGCACTGTTCATCAGCGTTTTGGGCTTGGTGGCAATCCAGCAACTTCCGATTTCCCAATACCCGCCTGTGGCCCCGCCCAGCGTGGTGATTAGCGTCGCTTATCCGGGGGCCTCGGCCCAGACGCTGGAGGACAGTGTGCTGGCGGTGATCGAGCGCGAGATGAACGGCTCGCCCGGCATGATTTACATGGAGTCGGTCGCCCAGGCCAACGGCACCGGCTCGGTGACGATCAGTTTTCAGCCCGGCACCGATCCCGACCTGGCACAGGTGGATGTACAAAACCGCCTGTCCCGCGCTACGCCACGCCTGCCCTCGGTGGTGACCCAGCAGGGTGTGCGGGTGGACCAAGCGCGCTCCAACTTTTTGCTCTTTACCATTTTGTCTTCGTCCAACCCGGACATCGACACGGCCGCCTTGAGTGACTACGCCGCGCGCAATATTCAGCCTGAGCTGCAGCGTATTCCAGGCATTGGGCAGGTGCAGCTGTTTGGTTCTGAGCGGGCCATGCGCATCTGGATCGATCCCGTCAAGCTGACTGGCTTTGCCCTGACCCCAGCCGATGTCAATGCCGCCATCCGCGCCCAAAACGCCCAGGTGGCCAGCGGTGCCATTGGTGATTTGCCCAACCTCACCGGGCAAGGCATTACCGCCACCGTGGTGGTCAATGGCCAGCTCAGTACGGTTGAGCAATTTGGCAACATCACCCTGCGGGCCAACCCCGATGGCTCGACGGTGCGCCTCAAAGACGTGGCCCGCATCGAGCTGGGCAGCCAGGCCTATGCCACCTCGGCCCGGCTGAACGGCACAACCGGGGTGGGCATGGGTGTGCAGCTCACACCCGATGGCAATGCCTTGCAAGCGGCCAAAGATGTCCACGCCAAACTTGAAGAGTTGAAAAAATTCTTCCCTGCAGGCGTAGAAGCCACCGTGCCCTACGACAGCTCCACCTTTGTCGATATCTCCATCACCAAAGTCGTCCACACCTTGTTGGAAGCGACCGCTTTGGTGTTTTTGGTGATGTTTTTGTTTTTGCAAAACTGGCGTTACACCGTCATCCCCACCCTGGTGGTGCCGATTGCCCTGCTGGGCACCTTTGGCGTGCTCTTGGCGCTGGGTTTTTCCATCAACGTGCTGACCATGTTTGGCATGGTGCTGGTGATCGGCATCGTGGTGGACGATGCCATTGTGGTGGTCGAGAACGTCGAACGCATCATGAGCGAAGAGGGTTTGCCGCCCCTAGAGGCCTCGCGCAAGGCGATGCGCCAAATCTCGGGGGCCATCATTGGCGTGACCGTGGTGCTGGTGTCGGTGTTTGTGCCGCTGGCTTTTTTCTCGGGCGCTACGGGCAATATTTACCGCCAGTTCTCGGCGGTCATGGTCGCCTCGATCTCGTTCTCGGCGTTTATGGCGCTGACCCTCACGCCCGCGCTGTGCGCCACCTTGCTCAAGCCGGTTGAAGCGGGCCACCACCACGAAAAGAAAGGCTTTTTCGGCTGGTTCAACCGCAGCTTCAACCGCACTTCCAAACGCTACCAGGGCCTGGTGGCCCGCACCCTGCGCGGTGCCGGGCGCACACTGATCATTTACGGGGCCATTGCCGCGGCGGCCGCCGTGATTTACCAGCGCCTGCCCACCTCTTTTCTGCCCTCCGAAGACCAGGGCTACATCATTGTGAACGTGCAACTGCCGCCGGGTGCCACCCAAGAGCGCACCTTGGCCGTGATGGAGCAGATCGAAGGCTTTGTACTCAAGCAAGAGGAAGTGGCCAATATGGTCAGCGTGCTGGGCTTTAGCTTCTCAGGCCAAGGGCAGAACATGGGCCTGGCCTTTGTGCCCCTGAAACCCTGGGACGAGCGCACAGGCGCTGCACATTCTGCCGATGCCCTGGCCGGTCGCATCATGGGGGCCATGGCCGGGGTGCGCGATGCTTTTATCTTCGCCCTGAACCCGCCGCCCATCCCTGAGCTGGGCAACGCCACCGGCTTTACCTTCCGCCTGCAAGACCGCAATGGCGCAGGCCACGATGCCTTGGTCAATGCCCGCAACCAGCTGCTGGGCATGGCCATGCAAAGCAAGGTGCTGGCCCAGGTGCGCCCCGATGGTCTGGAAGATGCACCGCAGCTGCAAATCGACATTGACCGCGACAAAGCCAATGCGCTGGGCGTGGGCTTTGATGCCATCAATAGCGCCCTGTCCACCGCCCTGGGCTCCAGCTATGTGAACGACTTCCCCAACCAAGGGCGCATGCAGCGCGTGGTCGTGCAAGCCGAAGCCACCGGCCGCATGCAAGGCGATGACCTGCTGGCCATGCATGTGCGCAACGCCCAAGGCCAGACCCTGCCGCTGTCCACCTTTGCCAGCACGCGCTGGATCAAAGGGGCCCAGCAAACCGTGCGCTACAACGGCTACCCGGCCATGCGCATTGCCGGCGGTGCCGCCCCGGGCTTTAGCACCGGCGATGCCATGGCCGAAATGGAGCGCCTGGCGGCGCAACTGCCCCCCGGCTTTGGCTACGAGTGGACCGGCCAGTCGCGCGAAGAAAAACTCGCCGGCTCCCAGGCCCTGGTGCTCTACGGCTTTGCCGTGCTGGCGGTCTTTTTGTGCCTGGCAGCGTTGTATGAAAGCTGGTCGATTCCCCTGGCGGTGATCTTGGTCGTGCCCCTGGGCGTGCTGGGTGTGCTGCTGGCGATTTTGCTGCGCGGCTATACCAACGACGTGTACTTCCAGGTGGGCTTGATCACGGTCATTGGCCTGTCAGCGAAAAACGCTATTTTGATTATCGAATTTGCCAAGGACTTGCAAGCCCAGGGCAAAAGCGTTGCCGCAGCGGCGCTACAGGCGGCCCAACTGCGCTTTCGCCCTATCGTCATGACCTCGATGGCCTTTGGCCTGGGCGTATTGCCCCTAGTACTGGCCAGCGGCGCGGGCGCAGCCAGCCAGCGGGCCATTGGCACTGGGGTGCTGGGCGGGGTGATCACTGGCACCGTCTTGGCCGTGATTTTTGTGCCGGTCTTCTTTGTTGTCGTGCGCACCGTGTTCAAAGGCAGCGCCCGCCAGCAAGAAATGAACCGCCGCCATGCTTTAGAAGCCGGAATTGGACCGCAAACCGATGACTAACCATTTTTTACTCACCACCCTCGCCGCTGCCAGCACGCTGCTGGCCGGCTGCTCGCTCATCCCCGCGTACGAACGCCCAGCCGCCCCGGTGGCACCGCACTACGCTGGTGCGGCTGATGCCGCTGCGGCCAAGCCAAGCGAGACGGCCACGGCTGTGGCACTGCAGTGGAGCCGCTACTTCACCGATGCCCAGTTGCAAGAACTCATCGGCATCGCCTTGGCCAACAACCGCGACCTGCGCGTAGCCGCCTTGAACCTGGACAAAGCGCAGGCGCAATTCCAGATTCAGCGCTCAGCCTTGGCCCCGCAGCTGGCCGCCCAGGGCAACGCCACCCGGGGCAATAACCAAAGCACGGGCGAATTGGGCAATACTTTTATAGCTGGAATCACAGTACCAGCTTGGGAATTAGACTTTTTTGGCCGAATTCGCAGCTTAAAGAGTGCGGCACTAGCTCAGTATTTTGCAACTGACGAAGCACGCCAAGCCTACGAACTGGCCCTGGTGGCCAGCGTGGCCCAAGGTTGGCTGACGCTGCTGGCCGATGAGGAGCTGCTGGAGCTGTCCAGCCGCACCCTGGCCACGCGCCAAGAATCCATGCGCCTGACCCAGCTGCGCTTTGACACCGGTATCAGCTCTGAGCTGGACCTGCGCCAGGCCCAATCCCTGGTCGAGGCGGCCCGCGTCACCACCGCCCAGCAAAAGCGCCAACGCGCCGAGCACGAAAACGCCCTGGTGCTGCTGCTGGGCCAAGAGCTGCCCGCCAGCGCACGCACCGCACTGCAAACCACACGGCTGGCCACGATCGCGCCCATGGCCGACATTCCGGCGGGCCTGCCCTCCGACCTGCTCACCCACCGCCCCGACATTCGCCAGGCCGAGCAGCAACTGCTCTCGGCCAACGCCAATATCGGCGCAGCCCGGGCGGCGTTCTTCCCCAGCATTTCGCTCACCGGCCAGTACGGCAGCGTCAGCCCCGAACTGTCTGACCTGTTTAAATCGGGCACCTGGGGCTTTAACGCCGGGGCCAGCATCAACCTGCCCATCTTTACCGCCGGGCGCAACTTGGCCAATTTGCGCGTTGCCAAAGCAGACCGCGAAATTGCCGTGGCGCAGTACGAAAAAGCCATTCAAGTGGGCTTCAAAGAAGTCTCCGACGCCCTGGCCGGACGCAGCACCCTGGGCGAACAAGCCCAGGCACAAGCAGCCCAAACCGCTGCCGAACGCCGCCGCTTTGAACTGGCCGACCTGCGCTACCGCAACGGCGTGGCCAGCTACCTCGACTTGCTCGATGCCCAGCGCTCGCTGTTCGCCCTGGAGCAAGCCGACGTGCAAACCCGCTTGCTGCAGCAGATCAACCAAATTCAGCTCTATAAAGCCTTGGGCGGCGGCTGGAACACCCCCAGCACCGCCCACCCCAACCGCAACCATCCACCACAAGGCTAAGAGCGTTTGGGCGATGCGCGTGCAGTGCACCAAGCCCTTGCCGTGTACGGGGAGCACGGCACGACTTGA
Source organism: Comamonas denitrificans (assembly GCF_042654745.1). Lineage (NCBI taxonomy): Bacteria > Pseudomonadati > Pseudomonadota > Betaproteobacteria > Burkholderiales > Comamonadaceae > Comamonas > Comamonas denitrificans. The sequence goes on along the minus strand of NZ_JBHSEY010000014.1, from coordinate 69,934 downwards.
GCCACAGCAACAAAACCCCTATGGATATAATGCCTTCTTTGTTTTTCAGCCCTTCCCCATCACCGGGATCACCCACTTGCGCCCGCTGACGCCACCCGCTTAGGTGATGGGGTGATGCCTTTTTCACCGTCTTGAGAACGCCATGAACGCGCCCCAAAAAAACGCCGGTTCCTCCTCTTCGAAAACTTTTTTTCTGCTGGCCACCATTGCCGGCTTGGGCCTGAGTGCGGCCTTGGTCAATATTGGAGCCCCTTCGGGCAGCGTCCCCAGCACGACCAGTGACCTGGCCAAAGCCCAGCGCTTGCAAAAAGTGGGCTCGGTGACGCTAAAAACGGTACAAAAAGACCGCCCCCTGGCCACCGGGGAAGAGGTTTACAAAGCCCAATGCGCAGCCTGCCACGCCGCGGGCATCTCCGGCGCCCCGATCTTTGGCAATGCCGATGCCTGGGGCCCGCGCCTGGGCCAAGGGTTTGAAGCGCTAGTGCAATCGGTGCTGCATGGCAAAGGGGCCATGAGTGCGCAAAGCGGCGGGCAATTTACCGACTTTGAAATCTCCCGCGCCGTGGCCTATGTCGCCAATGCGGGCGGTGGCAAGTTTGCTGATCCGCAAGCCCCGGCTGCAGAAGAAAAATAAAAGTACGCTCAAGGCACAACGAAAAACAGGCTGGGACATACCCAGCCTGTTTTTTTACGCCCGGCGACTCACTCTGCGCCCACAGGGGCTTGCAGCTGCGGGCTGCGTACAAAGCCAAACTGTTGCGGCAAACCAGCCCAGGCCACGGTTTGCGGGGCGGGCCAACGCCCCTGCTCCAGCAACTCAGCGGCCAGCCACATATCCTGGGTATGCACCAGGCCCAGACCCGCGGCACTGACCGCGTAGAGCAAGCCGTTTTCATCGACCAGGCACTGCTGGGGCTGCGCACAGGCACCCGTGGGGCTGTGTACCTGGCCATCGGCCTGCACCCGCCACACCAGCGGGGTGTTTTCTAACTCGACAAACACCCGCTGCGGGCCATTTTGAAAAAACCAGCACCCTTGCGCATCGGCCGCGTAGTTGCGCTCAATAAAGCCAATCAGCTGGGTGTGCTCCAGGCGGGAGCCTTTGCTGTGCGCAAAATCGCCGGCGGCTTGCGCCGCCAAATCACGCAGCCACCACTGGCCGCGCTGGTCCAGCCCCAGCCAGCCATAGCAGTGCAGCACATTGGGCCACTTGCGCATGGCTTGTTCTACGATGGCATCCATTACCGACTCCTATAAAAATAGCTCTTTGCGCTGATTTATTAAGTGTTTTAGCTGCTTTTATCACTCAAGCCCAGCATCAGCAAGCGGCACATGCTCTTTTTTTAGGTATAAAAAAACCACCCGAAGGTGGTTTTCTTGCTGGTTCCATGGTGCGCTTAGCGCTGGCCACGGAAGCGGCGCACTGCGGCCAGCTGGGCCGCCAGCACCGACAGTTCCAACTGGGCACGGGCCAAGTCCATGTCGTTTTTGGCATTTTTCAATGCTTCTTCAGCCGCAGCCTGGGCTTCTTTGGCTTTTTGCTCGTCCAGGTCTTTGCCGCGAATGGCGGTGTCCGACAGGACGGTGACGCAATTGGGCTGCACTTCCAGAATGCCACCGGCCACGAAGACGAACTCTTCGCTGCCATCGGCCTTCTCGATACGCACCGAGCCGGGCTTGATACGGGTGATCAGCGGGGTGTGCTTAGGCAAAATGCCCAACTCGCCAGACTCGCCGGGCAAGGCCACAAAACGTGCGGCACCCGAGAAGATGGACTCTTCGGCACTGACCACATCAACGTGGATGGTGTTCATCGTGGGCTCTCCTTAGAAAAAGCGAAACAAGGGGGAACAGCAAGGGCAGCGGAATAAAAATGTTTTCATTCCGCTGCCAAGCTGCTTAGGCCGCCAGTTTCTTGGCCTTCTCAAAGGCTTCGTCGATGGTACCGACCATGTAGAACGCCTGCTCGGGCAGGTGGTCGCACTCGCCAGCCACAATCATCTTGAAGCCGCGAATGGTTTCTGCCAGGGGCACGTACTTGCCAGGGGCACCGGTAAACACTTCGGCCACGTGGAAAGGCTGCGACAGGAAACGCTGGATCTTACGGGCGCGGGCCACCGTCAGCTTGTCTTCCGGTGCCAGTTCGTCCATACCCAGAATGGCGATGATGTCGCGCAGCTCTTTGTAGCGCTGCAGCGTGCCCTGCACGGAGCGGGCCACGCTGTAGTGCTCTTCGCCCACCACTTGGGGGTCGAGCTGGCGGCTGGTCGAGTCCAGCGGATCCACAGCGGGGTAGATACCCAGGGCGGCAATGTCACGCGACAGCACCACGGTGGAGTCCAAGTGGGCAAAGGTCGTGGCAGGCGAAGGGTCGGTCAAGTCGTCGGCAGGCACGTACACGGCCTGGATCGAAGTGATCGAGCCCACCTTGGTCGAGGTAATGCGCTCTTGCAGCTTGCCCATTTCTTCGGCCAGCGTAGGCTGGTAGCCCACCGCCGAAGGCATACGGCCCAGCAAAGCGGACACTTCGGTACCGGCCAGGGTGTAACGGTAGATGTTGTCCACAAAGAACAACACGTCACGGCCTTCATCACGGAAGGCTTCAGCCATGGTCAGACCGGTCAGGGCCACGCGCAAACGGTTGCCTGGCGGCTCGTTCATCTGGCCATACACCATGGCCACTTTGGATTCACCCAAGTTGGCTTGGTTGACCACACCGGCATCGCTCATCTCGTGGTAGAAGTCGTTGCCCTCACGGGTACGCTCACCCACGCCAGCAAACACGGACAGACCCGAGTGCGCCTTGGCGATGTTGTTGATCAACTCCATCATGTTCACGGTCTTGCCCACACCGGCACCACCGAACAGGCCCACCTTGCCGCCCTTGGCGAAGGGGCAAACCAAGTCAATCACCTTGATGCCGGTTTCCAGCAGTTCCTGCGAGGGCGACAGTTCGTCGTACGCAGGCGCCTTGCGGTGGATCGAGGCGGTCAGCGCCTGATCGACGGGACCGCGCTCGTCGATGGGGTTGCCTAGCACGTCCATGATTCGGCCCAGGGTGGCCTTACCCACAGGCACGGTAATGGGGTTACCGGTATTGGTGACCATCAGGCCACGCTTCAAACCGTCCGAAGAACCCAGGGCAATGGTACGCACCACGCCGTCGCCCAGCTGTTGCTGCACTTCCAGGGTCAGGGCCGAGCCCTCGAGTTTCAAGGCGTCGTACACCTTGGGCATCTGGTTGCGCGGGAACTCTACGTCCACCACAGCGCCGATACACTGAACAATCTTGCCCTGAACGCCTGCGTTCACTTGGGTGTTCTCTTGAGCCATTTCGTTTGCTCCAATTTCTTTACTGTTAAAGCGGTTACACAGCGGCAGCGCCGGCGACGATTTCCGACAACTCGGTAGTAATCGCGGCTTGGCGCGTCTTGTTGTAGACGAGCTTTAACTCATTGATGACGTTGCCCGCGTTGTCCGTTGCCGCTTTCATGGCCACCATGCGTGCCGATTGCTCGCTGGCCATGTTTTCGGCAACCGCTTGGTAGACCAGGGATTCGACATAGCGCACCAGCAGATCGTCAATGACAGTCTGCGCGTCCGGTTCGTAGATGTACTCCCACGATGCGCCCGTTTTATTGGCCTGCATTTGTTCGTTGGACAGGGGCAGCAGCTGCTCGACCACCGACTCTTGCTTCATGGTGTTGATGAACTTGGTGTAGCACAGGTACACCGCATTCAACTTGCCTTCTGCGTACTGGTCGAGCAGTGATTTCACTGGCCCAATCAGTTTGTCTAAGTGGGGCTGATCGCCCAAACCGGTGACTTGCGAGACCACTTTCACGCCCGAGCGGTTCAAAAACCCCAGGCCTTTGTTGCCAATGGCCACAGCTTCGACCGCAACGCCTGCACCTTGCAAATCACGCACCTTGTTGATGACGACGCGCAGCACGTTGGTATTCAAACCACCGCACAGGCCTTTGTCCGTGGTAACCACGATGACACCGGCCTTTTTCGCGTCGCCGTTCACTTGCATGAACGGGTGCGTGTATTCAGGATTGGCTTCGCCCAGGTGGGCGGCAATGTTGCGGACCTTTTCGCTGTAGGGGCGAGCCGCCAGCATCCGCTCCTGCGCTTTGCGCATTTTGGATGCAGCCACCATTTCCATGGCTTTGGTGATCTTCTTGGTGTTTTCCACCGATTTGATCTGGCTGCGAATTTCCTTACCTACTGCCATAAGGCCTCCTCGTCCGGATTAAGCGAACGACTTCTTGAACGCAGCAATGGCAGCGGTCAATTCGGCTTCGTCCTTGCCTTCTTTGTCGAAGGCGCGGTTGGCGTTCAGGCGGTCAAGCAAAGCGGCGTGGCTGGTTTTCAGGAACTGGTGCAAACCAGCTTCGAAGGCCAACACCTGCTTGACATCCACATCGTCCATATAGCCCTTGTTCACTGCGAACAGGGTTACGCCCATGACGGCGGTGGACAGGGGCGAGTACTGGGCTTGCTTGAGCAATTCAGTCACGCGGGCACCACGGTCGAGCTGCTTGCGCGTGGCATCGTCCAGGTCCGAGGCAAACTGGGCAAAAGCCGCCAATTCACGGTACTGGGCCAAGTCGGTACGGATACCGCCAGACAGGCCTTTGATCAGCTTGGTCTGAGCGGCACCACCCACGCGGGACACCGAGATACCGGCGTTGATAGCGGGACGGATACCGGCGTTGAACAGGCTGGTTTCCAAGAAAATCTGGCCGTCGGTAATCGAAATCACGTTGGTCGGTACGAAAGCCGAAACGTCACCCGCTTGGGTTTCGATAATGGGCAAGGCGGTCAGCGAGCCGGTTTTGCCTTTGACTTCGCCGTTGGTGAAAGCTTCGACGTAGTCGGCATTCACGCGGGCAGCGCGCTCCAGCAAGCGGCTGTGGAGATAGAACACGTCGCCAGGGAAGGCTTCGCGGCCTGGTGGGCGTCGCAGCAGCAGCGACACTTGGCGGTAAGCCACCGCTTGTTTGGACAGGTCGTCGTACACGATCAGGGCGTCTTCACCGCGATCGCGGAAGTATTCGCCCATGGTGCAGCCCGAGTAGGCCGACACGTACTGCATGGCAGCCGAGTCCGAAGCCGTCGCCGCCACCACGATGGTGTAGTCCATGGCGCCGGCTTGTTCCAGCGCACGCACCACGTTCTTGATCGACGAAGCTTTTTGACCAATGGCCACGTACACGCAGGTCACGCCTTGGCCTTTTTGGTTGATGATGGCATCAATGGCCACGGCCGTTTTACCGGTCTGGCGGTCACCAATGATCAACTCACGCTGACCACGGCCAATCGGCACCATCGAGTCAATCGACTTGATACCGGTTTGCAGCGGCTGGTCCACCGACTGGCGAGCGATCACGCCAGGGGCGACTTTTTCGATCACGTCGGTCATCTTGGCGTTGATCGGGCCTTTGCCGTCAATCGGCTGACCCAGAGCGTTCACCACGCGGCCAATCAGCTCAGGGCCGACGGGCACTTCCAAGATGCGGCCGGTGCATTTAACAACATCACCTTCGGAGATGTGCTCGTAAGCGCCCAAAATCACGGCACCCACGGAATCACGCTCCAAGTTCAAGGCCAGCCCAAACGAGGGTTGGCCATTGGCATCAGCCGGGAATTCGAGCATCTCGCCCTGCATCACATCAGACAAGCCGTGCACGCGCACGATACCGTCGGTCACCGACACCACAGTGCCTTGATTACGGATATCGCTGCCAGCTTCCAGCCCCTCGATGCGGCTCTTAATCAGTTCAGAAATTTCTGCGGGATTGAGTTGCATGACTCTTTCCTTCTTCCTTTAAGTTAGCCCAGTCCTTACACACGATGCATTTGCATTACGCGGTAAGGGCCGCTTTCATTTGTTCCAAACGAGCTTTGACGGAGGTGTCCAGCACCTCATCGCCTACGACAACGCGCACGCCACCGATCAAGCTCTCATCGACCTTGACCGACAGATTCAGCTTGCGTGCAAAGCGCTTTTCCAGCACGCCGGCCAAGTCGGCCAGCGCTGCTTCATCCATCGGGAAGGCGCTGTACACGACGGCATCCGAAGTGCCGCTGCGTTGATTGACAAGCCCACGAAACTGCACTGCCATTTCGGGCAAGGCATCGAGGCGGCCATTTTCTAGTACGACACGCAAGAAATTACGTGCCGCATCGGGCAATGCCGAGCGGGCGACACCCGTGATGACACCCAGCACTTGCTCTGGAGTCACTTTAGGGTTGTCGGCCAGCTGGCGCAATTGCGGATCGGCGGCAATCGCCGCCAATTCGTCCACCCAAGCGACAGTACCTTTCAGGTCTGCGCTTTGCGCGCAGGCTTTGAACAAGGCTTCCGCGTAAGGGCGGGCAATGGTGGCGAGTTCTGCCATGGTTGCTCTTCCTTACAGCTCTGTCTTCAGGCGGCTGAGCAAATCAGCATGGGCGCCAGCATTGACTTCCTTGCGCAGGATTTGCTCGGCACCTTTTACGGCCAGTGCGGCCACTTGCTCACGCAGGGCTTCACGGGCGGCAATGGCTTGCTGCTCAGCTTCGGCGCGGGCAGCGGCAACAATTTTGTTACCTTCCTCTGTCGCACGTGCTTTGGCTTCTTCAACGATGGCCTGGGCGCGACGATCGGCGTCCGCAAGGCGCGAAGCTGTTTCGTTGCGTGCCTGGCCCAATTCCTGCTCTACGCGCTGGTTGGCAGCACGCAGTTCGGATTTGGCTTTGTCAGCAGCAGCGAGGCCATCGGCGATTTTCTGGGCTCGCTCATCCAGTGCTTTCGCGATCGGGGGCCACACGAATGTCATCGTGAACCACACCAAGATCAGGAAAACAATGGCCTGAACGAACAGGGTCGCGTTAATACTCACGGCAACACCTTTCTATTCTTCGGCGTTGATGGGAGCTTAGGCCAGGACGAAGGGGTTGGCAAAAGCGAACAGCAGGGCGATAGCGACACCAATCAGGAAAGCAGCGTCGATCAGACCGGCCAAAATAAACATTTTGGTTTGCAGCTCGTTGATCAGTTCAGGCTGGCGAGCAGAAGCCTCCAGGAACTTGCCGCCCATCAGAGCGATACCGATCGAAGCGCCAATCGCGCCCAAACCAACGATCAGACCACAGGCCAGAGCAACGAGACCGAGAATGTTTTCCATGATGACTCCTAGAGATGAAAGAAAGGTTGAAAAGTTAAAGGGAAAGCGAAGGTTTAGTGAGCTTCATGCGCCTGGCCGAGGTAAATCAGCGTCAGCATCATGAAAATGAAGGCTTGCAGGGTGATGATCAAAATATGGAAAATCGCCCAAATCGTGCCTGCAATGATGTGCCCCACGGGGAGCAACACACCAGAGAGCGACATCGCCGCCGCGCCACCCATCAGGGCAATCAGACAGAACACCAACTCACCAGCGTACATGTTGCCAAACAGTCGCATCCCGTGCGATACCGTTTTAGCAACGTATTCAATGATCTGCATGGCAAAGTTCACCACGCCTAAGATAACGGCAAATACAGGGTTTTTGCTGGTGCCAAAGGGGGCGGTAACCAGCTCATGCGCCCAGCCGCCCATGCCTTTGATCTTGACGCTGTACACAAAGCACAGAATCAGCACTGCCGAGGACAGCCCCAGCGTGGTGGAAAGATCGGCCGTGGGCACAACACGCAAGTAGGCATGGGAGTCACCCAGGGCCGTCTGCCACAGCACGGGCAGCAGATCGACGGGCAGCAAATCCATGGCGTTCATCGCAAAAATCCAGACAAACACGGTCAGTGCCAGCGGTGCAATGAATTTACGGCTTTGGGCATTGTGGATGTTGGCTTTGGCTTGGTTATCCACCATCTCCACCAGCATTTCTACAGCGGCTTGGAAACGCCCGGGTACGCCAGAGGTGGCCTTGCGGGCACCGAGCCACAGCAGGAACACTGCCAAGGCACCCGTCAGGATACCAACCACAATGGAGTCAATGTTTACCACCGAAAAATCGATGATGCTCTTCTGCTTGATGTTTTGCAGATGTTGCAAGTGGTGAACAATGTATTCACTTGCGGTGGGGGCGTGTGCATCAGCAGCCATCGTACAACTCTTCCCTCAAATATCAGTGGTTTTAGGAGCACTGGCCCGCCCTGTAAACAAGGCCAGCCAATAAGTTTTCATTACCAAGACCAAACCGGCCAGCAGCGCCAACCAATTCAGATCACTTACCAAGCGCGGAGCCGCTGCCAACATGGCAATGCACAGCACCAGCTTCACCAATTCCCAGCCAAAAAGCCGCGCAATAGCTGCACCGGCATGAGTGGCTTGGCGCCCGAGGGCCCGGGCAAAAACCACTGTCGGGAGCAAAATTGCCAACCCGCCGTAGCCTGCCGAGCGCCCTGCCGCTGCACCTGCAATCAGCCAAGCAACCAAAGCAACCAGCAACGTTACCACGCACTGGCTAGCAATCAAACGACCCACCGATAATTGGGGGTTACGCTGACGCCATGCTTGCGCCTCTTGCGCATTTAAGGGCTTGAATTGTGACTCTTGAGCCTCAAATTCCGAATCCTGAGTCCATTGATCCATGGTGTTGAACTGTCCTCAGTGCAGTTGGAACTTTTTACAAAATCCTCTGATTATACGTAGAAACCCCGGCAGGTTGGGGCCATTATTGGCCGCTGGTACGTGTTTCTACCCAATACTCACCCCGTTGGGGGCTGTTCAACGCCAGGCCAGCCATGCTGCCAAGCACGGCACTGGCGAGGCCCCCTGTTTTGATTCAAAGAATTTCTTATGCCTGCTACAGAGACTGCTGCCCATCCGCGCAAGGACTCGTTGATCGAGTACCCCAGCCTTTTCCCTATCAAAGTCATGGGGTTGCATACCGAGGATTTGGTCCACACTGTTCACCAAATTGCAAAACAGTTTGACCCTTTTTACGATGAAAAAACCGTCGAATTGCGCCCCAGCAGTGGCGGGAAATACTTGGGTGTAACCATTACCGTCACGGCCACCAGCCGCGAGCAATTGGACAACTTGTACTTGGCCCTCACGGGCCACCCCAGCGTCAAAGTGGTGCTCTGATGCAAGCCAGCGCTCCTGCCGCCCTGGACATTCGCTTTCTTGGCCGGGTGGATTACGCCTGCGCCGTCGCTGCCATGCAAAGCATGACCGCAGCGCGTGGGCCGCACACGCCCGATGCGCTGTGGCTGTGCGAGCACCCACCCACCTTTACCCAAGGGCTGGCCGGCAAGGCCGAGCATGTGCTGACTGCAGGCAGCATCCCCGTGGTGGCCACCAACCGGGGCGGGCAGGTGACGTACCACGGCCCTGGGCAGGTGGTGGCCTACCCTTTGCTTGATTTTCAACGCCGGGGGTACTTTGTGAAAGAGTACGTCCACCGCCTCGAAGAGGCCACGATCCGCACCCTGGCGCACTTTGGCATTACGGGCCACCGCGTGGCCGGTGCCCCCGGCATTTATGTGCGCCTGGACGATCCGGCCAGCCATGCCGCGTTGCCCCAGCGCCCCCAGCGGCGCTTACCAGGCAGCGCCGCGCCGCAGCCCGACTTCACCGGCCTGGGCAAGATCGCAGCACTGGGCATCAAGGTCAGCCGCCACTGCAGCTACCACGGTTTAGCACTGAACGTGGCGATGGATTTGGAGCCTTTCCAACGCATCCATCCCTGCGGTTATTTGGATTTGGCCACGGTCGATATGCGCCGCTGTGGCGTGGCAACAGATTGGGCAGACGTGGCGGTGGTACTGGCCCAGCAGCTGCAAGCTTTATTAAATTAATAGCTGGTTGCGCTTTATTTGAATAGATTAACTACTGTTTTAATCAAAAATTGCGATAAATAAAGCGCTTACAGCTATCAATAAAAAACCCCTGCACCGCTTAAAGTGCAGGGGTTTTTGATGGAACAAGGCGTTCTTGGCGCGTTGTTAAACCACGGCCCCTGCGTTGGGGTCGTTGGGATCGTGGCTTTCTTTCTTGGTTTTGACCAAATCCTCGCGCTTGACACCCAGCCACATGACCAGGGCCGAGCCGACAAAGATGGACGAGTAAATGCCAAACACGATGCCAATCGTCAGCGCCAGCGCAAAGTAGTGCAGGCTGGGGCCACCGAAGAAGAGCATGGCCAGCACCACCGCCTCGGTCGATGCGTGGGTGATGATGGTGCGGCTCATGGTGGAAGTGATGGCGTGGTCGATCACGGCTGGGGTGCTGATGTTGCGTGTCTTGCGGAATTTTTCGCGGATGCGGTCGAACACCACCACCGATTCGTTTACCGAGTAGCCCAGCACGGCCAGCACACCGGCCAGCACGGACAGCGAAAACTCCCACTGGAAGAAGGCAAAAAAGCCCAGGATGATGACCACGTCGTGAAAGTTGGCGAACGCAGCGGACACGCCAAACTTCCATTCAAAGCGAAACGCCAAGTAGATGATGATGCCCAGCATCACCACGCCCAGCGCCAGCAGGCCGTTGGTCATGAGCTCCTCGCCCACCTGGGGGCCGACGAATTCGGTGCGGCGCAGCTCCACCCCGGCATCCTGGGCGCGCAGTGCGGTGAGGACTTGCTCGCTTTGCTGAGCGGAGGTAACGCCCTTTTGCACCGGCAGGCGGATCATCACATCGCGGGCGGTGCCAAAGTTTTGCACCACCACGTCGCGGTAGCCCAGGCTGCCCACAGTCTCGCGCACCTTGGGCAGGTCGGCCGCCTGGGTGTAGGACACCTCCATGACGGTGCCGCCGGTGAACTCCACCGACAGGTGCAGTCCACGCGTGACCAGGAAGAACACGGCCAGGACGAAGGTCAGAATTGAAATCACGTTGAAAATCAACGCGTATTTCATGAAGGGAATGTCTTTGCGGATGCGGAAAAACTCCATCTCATCCTCCTTTAGGGTTGGTCGGTCTTGGCCGGGGACTGCAGCGGCGAGGTGGCAATCGAAGCCAGCGATGCGCCGGTGGGAGCGGTATCCGCCTCTGGCTCTGGCTTCCAGACTTGGCCGATGGACAGGCTCTTGAGCTTTTTCTTGCCGCCGTACCACAGGTTCACCAGGCCGCGCGAGAAGAACACCGCCGAGAACATGCTGGTGGCAATGCCGATGCAGTGCACCACGGCAAAGCCGCGCACCACGCCCGAGCCAAAGGCCAGCAGGGCCAGACCGACGATCAGCGTCGTCAAGTTGGAGTCCAAGATGGTCGCCCAAGCCCGGTCGTAACCGGCGTGGATGGCTTGCTGGGGCGAGAGGCCGGCGCGCAGCTCTTCGCGAATGCGCTCGTTGATGAGCACGTTGGAGTCAATGGCCACGCCAATGGCCAGCGCCATGGCGGCAATGCCGGGCAGGGTCAAGGTGGCTTGCAGCATGGACAGCACGGCCATCAAGAGCAACACGTTTACGCCCAAAGCGATGGCGGAGAACACGCCAAACAGCGCGTAGTAGGCGCACATGAAGACGGCAATGGCCACCATGCCCCAGACCACAGAGTCAATGCCGCGCTGGATGTTATCGGCGCCCAGGCTGGGGCCGATGGTGTATTCCTCAATGATGTCCATGGGTGCGGCCAGCGAACCTGCCCGCAGCAGCAGCGCGGTGTCGCTGGCTTCTTGCGCCGTCATGCGGCCCGAGATTTGTACCCGGCCGCCGCCGATTTCGCTGCGGATGACCGGGGCGGTGACCACTTCGCCCTTGCCTTTTTCAAACAAGATGATGGCCATGCGCTTGCCAATGCTCTCGCGCGTGATGTCTTTGAAAACGCGCGCGCCTTTGGCATCAAGCACCAGGTTCACGGTGGGCTCTTGCGTTTGGCTGTCAAAGCCGGGCTGGGCATCGGTCAGGTTCTCACCGGTCAGGATGACCTGCTTGTACACGATCACGGCCTGGCCGTTGCGGTCCAGGTAGCGCTCGGCACCAAAGGGCACCGGCGCGGTGCCCAGTTCAGCGGCGCGGCCTTCGGAGGACTCATCCACCATGCGCAGCTCCAGCGTGGCGGTGCGGCCCAAGATGTCCTTGGCCTTGGCGGTGTCCTGCACGCCGGGCAGTTGCACCACGATGCGATCCAGGCCTTGTTGCTGGATCACCGGCTCGGCCACGCCCAGCTCGTTGATGCGGTTGTGCAAGGTGGTGATGTTTTGCTTGAGCGCCTGCTCCTGCACTTTGCGCAGGGCTTCGGGCTTGATGCTGGCGCGGATGCGCTGCTCGCTGCCACTGCCCAGCACCTGGGCTTGCAGGTCGGGCAGTTGGTCGGTGATCAGGTTGCGGGTGGCGGTGATGTCGGCCTCGTTGCGCAAACGGATTTCTACGGTTTGCCCATCCCGGGTGATGCCGCCATGGCGGATGCCCTTGTCCCGCAGCATGGTGCGCAAGTCACCCGCCAGGGATTCTGTCTTTTTGGTCAGCGCAGCGTCCATGTCCACCTGCAGCATGAAGTGCACGCCGCCGCGCAGGTCCAGCCCCAGGTACATGGGTTGGGCCCCCAGGGCCGAGAGCCAGGCGGGGGTGCGCGGCACCAGGTTCAGCGCCACGATAAACATCGGGTCCGTGGGGTCGGTGATGAGCGCTTTTTCAATGGCATCTTTGGCCTTGAGCTGCTCGTCGGGCGTGGCGAACCGGGCGCGAACCGAGTTGCCTTCCAGCCCCAGGGTGTCGGGCGTTACGCCGGCCGCTTGCAAGGCCGCTTCCACCTGTTTCAAGGTGCTCAGATCAACTTTGAGGGTGGCTTTGGCCGACGACACCTGCACGGCAGGGGCCTCGCCAAAAAAATTGGGCAGGGTGAAGATCACCCCAATCAGCAACGCTATCCCTAAGATAGCGTACTTCCAGAATGGATAACGATTCATAACGGCGCGAGGGTCAAGGCCTGCAGTGCGCTGCAGGACAGCGCCCCTGCAGCCGGGATTATTTCAAAGAGCCTTTGGGCAAGACTTGCGTCACGGCTTGGCGCTGCACTTGCACTTTCACGCCGCTGGCAATTTCGATAAACAGGTGCTGCTCGTCCAGATCGGCCACACGGCCCAGCAAGCCACCGGCGGTGACCACTTCATCCCCTTTGGCCAGCGCCTCCACCATGGCACGGTGCTCTTTTTGGCGTTTCATTTGCGGCCGGATCATGATGAAGTACAGGGCCACAAACATCAGCGCCAGCGGCAAGAACTGACCCAGCTGGCTCATGATGTCGCCACCGGCAGCGGGGGCAGTTTGGGCAAAAGCAGAAGAAATAAACACAAAAGACTCCACAAAAAAAGAGGGGGGGTAACGGGCAAGACAGTGCCCTCAGCGGGCCAGCCCAAGGCTTTGCTACAAACCCTTCATTGTAGGGCCACGCCTTTGGCGGCCACAAAAATCAACGCTATCTAACGAAGCCGGTCATGCCAAACGCACAAAAGCCAGCAAGGGTTTGTACTAGGTTTTTTTACGGAATGGCGCAGCGCATTGAAAAATCTGGCCTGAAAGCTATTTTTCTCTGCAGGCAAGGCCGACACGGTGACACCGATCCCCCCTACACTTGCGCCCGCAATTTGTAAGGAGACGATAAGTATGCGCATTTTGATTGCCGAAGATGACCAAGTCCTGGCGGATGGCTTGCTGCGCAGCTTGAGAACCTCTGGCGCCGTGGTGGATCACGTGGCCAACGGCGCCGAGGCCGATACCGCCTTGGTCACGCACAACCATTTTGACCTGCTGATTTTGGATTTGGGCTTGCCGCGCATCCATGGGCTGGAGGTGTTGCGCCGCCTGCGCAGCCGTGGTGACAGCCTGCCGGTGCTGATTTTGACGGCCGCCGATGCCGTGGAAGAGCGCGTCAAAGGCCTGGACTTGGGGGCCGACGACTACATGGCCAAGCCCTTTAGCCTGCAAGAGCTGGAGGCGCGGGTGCGGGCCCTGGCCCGCCGGGGCATGGGCAACTCCACCAGCACCATCAAGCATGGCCCGCTGACCTACGACCAAGCGGGCCGCGTGGCCACCATTGACGGCAAGATGGTCGAGCTGTCCGCCCGCGAGCTGGGCCTGCTGGAGGTGCTGCTGCAGCGCGCGGGCCGCTTGGTCAGCAAAGAGCAATTGGTCGAGCGCCTGTGCGAGTGGGGCGAAGAGGTGAGCAACAACGCCATCGAGGTCTATATCCACCGCCTGCGCAAAAAGATTGAAAAAGGCCCCATCCGTATCGCCACGGTGCGGGGCCTGGGGTATTGCCTGGAAAAAATTCCGGGTTGATCAGTGGTGGTGCCCGTGGCCGCCATGCACGTGGCGGTGGGCGATTTCTTCGGCAGTGGCCGCACGCACCTCGGTCACGCTGGCGGTAAAGCGCAGGGCTTTGCCCGCCAGGGGGTGGTTGCCGTCGAGCAGCACCACGGGGCCTTTGATTTTCACGACGTTGTACACCTGCGGCTCGCCTTGGTCGTTGCTGCCGCGCAGCTGGCCGCCGACTTTCACGCCGGGGGGAAAATCGCCTTTGGGGATGGTGCGCTTGAGGCTGTTGTCAATGGCACCAAAGGCATCTTCAACGGCCAGGTCCACGGTCACGCTGTCGCCCACGGTTTTTTCGGCCAGGGCCGCTTCCACTTTCGGAAAAATATTTTCATACCCGCCGTGCAGGTAGGCCATATGGCCTTTGTCCAGCAGTTTCAAGGCGCTGCCATTGGGCAGCAATTCATGCACGGTGTAGCGCAGGGTGACGGCGGTGTCTTGGGTAATTGGCATGGGATGGTGGGTGAAAACAAAACAAGGCGGCCATTGTCGCTGATGCCAACGCTGGGCCACTGGAGGGGGATTAGGCCGCTGCTGGGGGGCGCTCATCCTCGGTTTTTCCGGGGCGACGGGCAAAGCGCCGGGGCACGGGGCCGTGTACGGGGGCGCTTTCTGGCCAGGGCCAGCCACCGAACTGGGTGCGGCGGTAGTCGCTGATGGCTTGGTGGATTTCGGCCTCGGTGTTCATCACAAAGGGGCCGTAGCGGGCCACGGGCTCGTCAATCGGCACGCCTTGCAGCAGCAGCAAGGCGGCGGTTTGCTGGCCAGTGTTGTGCAGTTGCACGGCGTGCTGGCTGTCTAATTGAAGAGCTGTTTGCGCTTGCTCTGCTTTGTTTTCAATACTTAAACTATCACCTTCATACCAATAAAGTACGCGTCCAACTTCTTTATTGGTAGCAGCAGGCAGCTGCCACTGCGCCCCAGGGGCCAGTTCGATGATCCACACGGCCACATCGCTGCCGGCTTGGGCGGCCCACGAGGCCGGTGGTGGCGGCAAGGGTGCTTCAGCCCCCGGCAAGGGGCCCGCGACCACGGTGACGGTGGTGGTGTGGCCGGCTGCGTCGTGGTGGTGCAGGCGGGGGATGGTCTCGTTCCAGTACATGGTGAAGTGGGCGGGGTCCATCTTGTGGCTGGCGGGCAGGTTCAGCCAGATTTGGAAGAGCTGCAGCGGGTTGGGCCGATCGGTGTGCAGCAGGGGAAACATCTCGGTGTGCTGCACGCCGCTGCCCGCCGTCATCCACTGCACGTCGCCTTCGCCAAAGCGGGCCATGGCCCCGAGCGAGTCGGCGTGGTCGAGCATGCCCTGGCGCACCAGGGTGATGGTTTCAAACCCCCGGTGCGGGTGCACGGGGAAGCCCGGCACGGTGTGGCCGTGGTACATGTTCCAGCCGTCTTGGCCGCTGAAGTCATGGCCCAGATTGCGCCCGGTGAGCAGGGCCGCATCGGGGCCATACGCGCCATTGCCCTTTGGGTAGGCATCCAGGTGGTGGGCACAGAATAAAAAGGGGTTCATGCACGGCCATTGGCTGCCCAGGGGCAGGCGGCGCAGGATGGGGGAGGAGGAGGAGGAGGAGGACATCAGCAAACCTTTCAAACCAGCGCCAGCCCCAAAACACTGAGAACGTGTTCATGGTCTCG
This sequence comes from Comamonas denitrificans, assembly GCF_042654745.1. Taxonomy (NCBI): domain Bacteria; kingdom Pseudomonadati; phylum Pseudomonadota; class Betaproteobacteria; order Burkholderiales; family Comamonadaceae; genus Comamonas; species Comamonas denitrificans. Next base: position 54,046 of record NZ_JBHSEY010000014.1, on the reverse strand, counting down.
AATGAAGGTGTGGGGGATGCGGTTCGGGATGGGTTGCGAGGCGCAAACCACAGCAATAGCTTGGCTATTGCGAGGATTTGCAACGACGCAGACCGCCCGAAGCCGCGCCCGCACACCCATGAGGAGATCGTGAACACGTTCTGAGGGCCGCGCGTGATGAATAGTTGCAGCTTCAGCGCAGTTTTACTAGGGCCGCAATGCACAACACACTGTTGCCAGAAAAGCGCCGTGGGGTGCGTTAGGAGCTTACTGAATGCAAAGCGATGCGCAGACCATCGGCGTGCACCGTGATGTCGCCCACCGCCAGATGCAAGTGGCTTAGTTGCTGTTGCTGCTCAGCGCTCAAGGTGTACAGCGGCCAGTTTTGCAGCACGTGTTCGACCACATACGGGCCGTAGGCGCTGAACATTTGCGCCAACGCTTCGGGGGCTCCATCCAAGCGCATTTGCTGCACTTGCACCTGCTGGGCCTGTACGCTGGCGGTGGCCGCATCGAAGACCAGGGTGCAGCGCAGGCTGACCGCTCCGGTGTACACCTTGCCCAGCGCGGGGCCGGACAGCGCCGCTTGCAGCAGGGCCTCGATTTGCTGGGTTGGGGGGTGCAGGGTCAGCACCGGCTGGGCCAGACTCAATTGCAACAACCCCGCCAGGGGCAAGTCATGCGGAAAACGCCGCTGCAGGGCCGCCTCGATGGTTTCAGTGCCAATGAGCCACTGCGTGGGTACCGCCGGGCTGCAGGCGGCAAGCAAGGCCCCCAACGGCAGCACAGCAAGGAAAGAACGGCGTTGCATGACAACTCTTTTGTAAAAGGCAATGTGAAAGGCGATGGCAGAGTGCGCCGGGGCTTGCGGCCGGGGTTGGACCTGCAGGCCCTCCAAGATGTCGGCCAGTGTGTTTATTTCAAGGGGCTTTTGACCGATTCAGCCTGAAAAAATCGCGCTCACCCGCGCAAACAGCCTAATGCTGGCATCATCGCGGGCTTTGGTTTTTTCTTTGCAGCCTTGGCTGCCCGCCCATGACTGATACCACCGCTGCTGCTGCCTCGCCCGAGGCCTCGACCTTGCCCCCCGCCAACACGGCCGCCGTAAAGCGGGGCCCGCACCCCGTTTTGCTGCAATTGGCGCAGCTGTACCCGGCCCTGTTTGGGGCCACCGTGCAGCCGCTCAAACGCGGCATTTTTCAAGACCTGCTGGCCGCCCATGGCGAGACGCTGGACAAAGCCGGGCTGAAAGTGGCCATGGCCATCCACACCCGCTCCACCCGCTACCTGCAGGCCGTGGCCAGCGGGGCGCAGCGCCATGATTTGCAAGGCAATGCGGTCGAACCCATGGCCCCCGAGCATGTCCTGCACGCCGTGCTGGAAGTGTTCAAACGCCGCAAACCCCGCCCCGGCGAGACGGTCGAAGAGCAGCAACAGCGCCTGCAACGGCGCATTGCCCAGCTCTTTATGGACAGCGGCCTGACGCGCGAAGCGTTTTTAGAGCGGGCCAACACCAAAGAGCCCAAGGCGCTGGAGACCATCACCGCCGCGCTGGACTACGCCGCCGAGCAAGATGCCCGCGCCGAAGCCGTGCAGCGCTCCTTTGCGGCCAGCGGCGCGGCCACCCCGGCCGCCTTTGCCCAGATGTACGGCATGCACCCCAAAGCCGTTGAGCGCCAACTGGCCCGCGCCGCGCAGCTGCAAAACCTGCAGTCTTAGAACGTGTTCACGCTCTGCGCGCGAAGGGGTGCGGGATGCGGATCGGGATGGGCTGCAAGGCGCAAACCACAGACATAGCCGTAGCTATGGCGAGGATTTGCAACGCCGCAGACCGCCCGAGGCCGCGACTGCACACCCGCGAGGAGAGCGTGAACACGTTCTGAAGCCACCCCCAACGCCACAACACCGCCCTGGGCGGTGTATGGTTTGCGCAGTTTGACTTTGCCCACTGCTGCGCTATGACTTCCACGCTTCTTGGCACCCTGCACACCGTTTTGCGGGGCCGCGCCCGCCCCTATGCCCGATTCGATGGCCGCCCCGGTGGCATGAGCGGCATCGACAAGCACCCCGTCACCGGCCCCGTTACCCTCACCGCCCAGGGGCTGGAGGGCGATGAGCAGGGCGACCGCAGCGTACACGGCGGGCCGGACAAGGCCATCCACCACTACGCTTGGGAGCATTACGCCACCTGGCAAGCCGAACTGGGCGACCTGCCAGTGCTGCGCCAGCCGGGGGCCTTTGGCGAAAACTTTTCCACCACCGGCATGACCGAGGCCAGCCTGTGCTGGGGCGACCGCGTGCGTGTGGGCAGCTGCCTGCTGGAGCTGGCCCAAACCCGCCAGCCCTGCTGGAAGCTCAACACCCGCTTTGGCCACGCCCACATGGCCCGGCAGGTGCAAACCACCGGGCGCACCGGCTGGTACTGGCGCGTGCTTGAAGGCGGGCAGGTGCAGGCGGGCGATGCGCTGTATTTGCGCGAACGCCCCCACCCCGATTGGCCACTCACCCGCGTGCTGCAAGTGCTCTACCACCAGTGCTTGGACAGCGCCAGCCTGCACGCCCTGGCGCAATTGAATCTCCCCCCGTCCTGGCAGCGCCTGGTGCAGGGGCGGCTGCAGCGCCTGCAGGTCGAGGACTGGGACAAGCGCCTAGAGGGTGCGCACGATGCATAAGGCCCACCCCCCAATGACCAGCCCGCCCCTGACCCCCGGCTTTCTCGCCCTGCACGGCAACTGCGCCGAAACCCTGGCCCAGGCCCTGATCGACTGGAGCAGCGCCCACCCCCTGGGCCCGCTGGAGCAAGAAGTCGTTTTAGTGCAAAGCAACGGCACGGCCGAATGGTTCAAGATGCTGCAAGCCCAGCACCAAGGCATTTGCGCGGCCACGCGGGTGGAGCTGCCCGCACGGTTTTTGTGGCGCAGCTGGCGGCAAATTTTGGGGCCGCAGCGCGTGCCCAGCCTCTCGCCGCTGGATGAGCAGCCCATGGCCTGGCGGCTGATGCGCCTGCTGCCCACCTGCCTCGCATTGCCGGCCTTTGCCCCCATCGCCCGCTTTTTGCGCGACGACCAGCCCCAGCGCCTGCTGCAATTGGCCAGCCGCCTGGCCGACTTGTTTGACCAGTACCAGGTCTACCGCAGCGACTGGCTGCTGGCCTGGGAGGCCGGGCGCGACCACCTGCCCGGCTTGCCCGGCCAACCCGACACCCCCCTGCCCGAAGGCCAGGAATGGCAACCCCCCCTGTGGCGGGCCGTGCTGGCCGACCTGACGGCGCAAGAGCGCAGCGTCACCCGCCCGGCCCTGCGCCAGCAGGTGCTCGATGCCTTGCGCACCGCCGACATTGGCAGCCTGCCCATTGCCCGGCGCGTGCTGCTACTGGGGCTGACCCAGGTGCCGCTGGAGATGCTGGAATTTCTCCAGGCCATCGCCCGCCACAGCCAAGTGATTCTGGCCGTGCCCAACCCCTGCCGCTACCACTGGGCCGATGCCATCGACGGGCGCGAACTGCTGCGCCAGCAGCGCCGCCGCCATCCCAACCGGGGGCAGGATTTGGCCACCGTCTCGCTGGAGGCCATGCACGCCCACGCCCACCCCTTGCTCATGGCCTGGGGGCGGCAAAGCCGGGACTACGTGCGCTTGCTCGATGATTTAGAGAGCAGCACCCGCTTAGCACAAGCCATTTCTCGGATTGATATCTATGACGAAGCGCCTAATGACCAAGGCAGCCTGCTAGAACAAGTGCAGCGCAGCATTCGCGACCTGCTGCCGCTGGCCGAACACCCCAAGGCCACCCAGCCGCAGCACTGCATCGCGGCGGCCGACCAATCCATCGTCCTGCACAGCGCCCACAGCCTGGTGCGCGAACTGGAAGTGCTGCACGACCACCTGCTCACCCTGTTGGCCGCACCGCCCCCTGCCGGGCAGGCCCCGCTGCAGCCGCGCAACATCATCGTCATGCTGCCGGACATTGCCGCGGCCGCCCCGGCCATTCGCGCCGTGTTTGGCCTGCACGCACACAACGACCCGCGCCGCATCCCCTTTGCCATTGCCGACCTGGCCGCCCAGGCCCACAGCCCCCTGGTCGTGGCCTTGCAATGGCTGCTGCGCCTGCCGCAGCAGCGCTGCCATTTCAGCGATCTGGCCAGCCTGCTGGACGTGCCCGCCGTGGCCGCCCGCCTGGGCCTGGACCCGGCCGATGCCCCGCAACTGCGCCACTGGATGGCGCAAGCAGGCATCCGCTGGGGGCTGAACGCCGAGCACCGCCGCCAGCTCGATCTGGCCGCCTGTGGCGACACCAACAGCGCCTGGTTTGGCCTGCAGCGCATGCTGCTGGGCTATGCCAGCGGGGCCGCCCCCATCGAGCACGACGGCCTGCCCACCTGCGCCGACTGGCAGGGCATGGCCCCGCTGCCCGAGGTAGAAGGCCTCAGCGCCCACCTGGCCGGCATCTTGGCCGCCCTGCTGGCCTGCCTGCAAAACTGGTGGCAAGCAGCCCAAACCCCCGCGCCGCCCCAGGTGTGGGCCCAGCGCCTGCGCCAACTCCTGGCCGATGGCTTTAGCGCCCAAGACAGCGTCGATGCCGCCGTGCTGCAAGGGCTGGAGCACAGCCTGCAAACCTGGCTGCAAGCCTGCGAGCACGCCCGCTTTGAGCAAGCCGTGCCGCTGGAAGTGGTGCAGGCCGCCTGGCTGGCCGCCCTGCAAGCGCCCGCGCTGGAAGAGCGCTTTCACGCCGGCGGTGTCACCTTTTGCACCCTGCAACCCATGCGGGCCATTCCGTTTGAGGTGGTCTGCCTGCTGGGCATGAACGATGGCGACTACCCGCGCCGCGCCAGCAAAAACGGCTTTGACCTGATGCAACACCCCGGCCAAACCCGCCCCGGCGACCGCGCCCGCAACGATTACGACCGCCAGCTCATGCTCGATGCCCTGCTCTCGGCCCGCCGCCAGCTCTACCTCAGCTGGGCCGGTCACAGCGTGCGCGACAACAGCCCCCAGCCCCCCTCGGTGCTGGTGGCACAGCTGCGCGACTACCTGGCCGCCGGGTGGCAGGGCGAAGACCCCGCCCAGCCCGGCCGCCCTGGCGGCGATGTAGTGGCCCAGCGCAGCTTTCACCACCCGCTGCAACCCTTTAGCCGCCGCTACTTTGAAGTCGGCAGCCCGCTGACCACCTACGCCCGCGAATGGCAAGCCGCCCACCAGGGGGCCGATGCGCCTGCACCCGCACCCTCGCCAGCGCCCACGGCAGCAACAGCCACTACACCCGCCCCCGCCAGCACACTCCCCGCGCTGAATTTGCCCACCCTGGCCCGCTTTATGCGCCACCCGGCGCGCAGCTTTTTGCGCCAACAGTGGCAAGTCAGCTTTGAGCTGGCCGAAGACCTGCCGCTGGATGAAGAATGCTTTGCCCTGGGCGGGCTGGCCGCCTATGGCCTGGTCGAGCAACTGCAAACCACCTTGGCCGCCGCCACCCCTGCCTGGGCCAGCGCCCCCCCAACATCGCAGGCACTGAGCACCTTGCTGACACACCAGCTGCAACACCTGCAAAACGCCGGCAGCCTGCCCCTGGCTGGGCTGGGCGAACAAGAAAAAGCCGCCCTGCACGCCAGCACCAGCAGCAGCTTGCAGGCCTGGGCGCAATTGCAGCAGCGCTACCCCGTCGAAGCCCCCCACCAGGCGCTGCACATTGCGCACCAGGGCATCGTGCTGGACGACTGGCTCGATGGCCTGCGCCAACGCCATGCAGCGGCCCCGCCGGTGCGCATCAGCCTCTCGGCCAGCAAAGTGCTGCTCGGCGAGGGCAACAAAGCCCAGCCGCGTGCCGACAAACTGCTCACGCCCTACTTGCACAGCCTGGCCGCCGCCGCGTGCGGCATCGCGCTGGAGCAATGGCTGATCGGGCACGATGCCTGCCTGCACATCGCCGCCACCGACCCGGCCGAAGCCACCTCGGCCCTGCACGCCTGGCTGGCCACGTGGCAAGCGGGGCAAGCCCAGCCGCTGCCCCTGCCCTGCAAAACCGCCTTGGCCCAAGCGACCAACGGCAAACCGTGGGAAACCTACGACGGCAGCCACCACAGCGATGGCGAAGCCACCGATCTGGCCTGGGCCCGCTTCTTCCCCAACTTTGCCGCCCTGAGCGCCGACGGGCGCTTTGCCCACTACGTCGAGGCGCTCTACGCCCCGCTGGTCACCTGGGTGGCGCAATCGGTGCAGGTAATTGCGTGGGAACAACTAGAAGAGGCCTGCTGCTCGACGTTGAACCACAAGACTGGTGGTACAACCCCGGCACAGACGTAAATGAAAGCCCATGCTCAAACTAGAAGAAATCACCAAGGACGCTCAAATCACTGGATTACTCCCCGATGAGGTCGTCAAAGTAGTTAATGTTGAAGAGATTGGCCCCAACGCCCGCCTGGTGGCCTACCGCAACGCACAGGGCAAGCTGGAGGAACAGACACTTTTCCGGCAAGACGAGCACCGCCTGTCGCTAGCCGTAGCTGGCCGAGCCTGGGCTTTTGATGCCGACCCTGCGGGTTTCAAGCTGGCCCTAGAGGCCTACCGCATCAGCCTGGCGCATCTGTTCGACCCCTTGATGGCGGTACACACCTCCAACGTCGAACCCCTGCCGCACCAGATTTCCGCCGTTTACGAATCCATGCTGCCGCGCCAGCCGCTGCGCTTTGTGCTGGCCGACGATCCCGGTGCCGGCAAGACCGTGATGGCGGGCTTGCTGATCAGAGAAATGACCTTGCGTGCCGATGCCCGGCGCGTGCTCATCGTCTCGCCCGGCTCCCTGACAGAGCAATGGCAAGACGAACTGCGCGAGAAGTTCGGCCTGGACTTCGAGCTGTTCAGCCGCGAAAAACAAGAGCAGTGCCACAGCCGCAACTACTTTGCCGAACAAGACCGCTTGATTGCCCGCCTGGACCAACTCTCGCGCAACGAGGAATACCAGCAACTGCTGGCCCAGACCGAGTGGGATTTGATTGTGGTGGACGAGGCCCACAAGATGTCGGCCAACTACTTTGGCAACAAGGTTAATGAAACCGCGCGCTTTAAGCTGGGCAAGTTCTTGGGCGGTCTCACACGCCATTACCTGCTGATGACGGCCACGCCCCACAACGGCAAGGAAGAAGACTTCCAGCTCTTCATGTCGCTGCTCGACGGTGACCGCTTCTACGGCAAGTTCCGCGAAGGCGCTCATAAGGTGGACATCACCGACATGATGCGCCGCATGGTCAAGGAAGAGCTGCTGCGCTTTGATGGCAAGCCCCTGTTCCCCGAGCGTTGCGCGTACACCGTCAACTACACCCTGTCAGATGCCGAGGTGCTGCTCTACGACCAGGTTACCGACTACGTGCGCAATGAGATGGATCGTGCTGACCGGTTGGACGGCAAGCGCAAGGGCACCGTGGGCTTTGCCCTGACCCAGTTGCAGCGCCGCCTGGCCTCCAGCCCGCAGGCCATCTACACCTCCCTATCGCGCCGCCGCAAAAAGCTCGAAGCCCGTTTGGATGAGCTGCAACTCAAGGCCCGCGCCGATGTGCTGCGCGAGAACCTGGGGGAATACGTCGTCAAGCGCCAGCTCGATTTGCCCGACAACCTGGACGATGCTGCCGACGAACTCAGCGCCGAAGAATACGAAGCCGTGGCCGACCAAGTGGTGGACCAAGCCACCGCCGCCGAGACCATCCCTGAGCTGCAAGCTGAAATTCTGATCTTGCGCGAGCTGGAAAGCGCCGCCGCCTCCGTCGTGCAATCGCGCAGCGACCGCAAGTGGGAAGAGTTCTCGCGCCTGCTGCAAGACCAGCCCGAGATGCGCACCGCCGATGGCCGCCGCCGCAAAATCATCGTCTTCACCGAGCACCGCGACACCCTCAACTACCTGCTGCTGCGCATCCGCGACACGCTGGGCAGCGAACAGGCCGTGGTCACCATCCACGGCGGCATCAACCGCGACGACCGGCGCAAGGTGCAAGAAGCCTTCCGCAACGACCCCGACGTGCTGGTGTTGCTGGCCACCGATGCCGCTGGCGAAGGCGTGAACCTGCAAAACGCCAACCTCATGGTCAATTACGACCTGCCCTGGAACCCCAACCGCATGGAGCAGCGCTTTGGCCGCATCCACCGCATTGGCCAGCGTGAGGTGTGCCACCTGTGGAACCTGGTGGCAGCCCAAACGCGGGAAGGCGAAGTGTTCAAGACGCTGCTGGACAAGCTCGCTGTAGAGCACAAGGCCCTGGGTGGGCGCGTGTTCAACGTGCTGGGCGAAGCCTTTGACAACATCTCGCTCAAAGACCTGCTGATTGACGCTATCCGCTACGGCGAGCAGCCCGAAACCCGTGCCCGCATGGAGCAAGTCATCGGCCAGGCGCTAGACACCCAGCACCTGCAAGACCTGATGGCCCGCAACGCCTTGGTCGAAAACCACATGAGCTTGGATGACCTTTACGCCATCCGCGAAGAAATGGACAAGGCCGAGGCGCGCAAGCTGCAGCCGCACTTCATTAGCGCTTTTTTTCGCGAAGCCTTCCAGGTGGTGGGCGGCGAACTGCGCAGCCGCGAGGCAGGCCGCTACGAGGTGCGCCATGTACCAGCCGACGTGATAGAGCGTGACCGCGTGATTGGCCATACCCGCACCCCGGTGCTAAAAAAGTACGAACGCATCTGCTTCGACCGCGAGCGCCGCACCATTTACGGCAAGCCCACCGCCGACCTGGTCCACCCGGGCCACCCCCTCATGGCTGCCGTCACCGATCTGGTGCTGTCCAGCCACCGCAACCTGCTCAAACGCGGCGCCATCCTGGTCGATCCCCACGACGACAGCACCGCGCCGCGCGTGCTGTTCATGCTGGACCACAGCGTGCGCGAAACCGCTGCGCCCAACGGCAGCACCCCGCGCGATGTATCCCGCCGCTTGCAGTTTGTGGAAATGACGGCAGACGGCACCGCCACCCCCGCCCCCTTTGCCCGCCACCTCGATTTGGTGCCCATCACCCCCACGGAAGCTGCCCAGGTGGCCGACGTGTTGCAAGCCGACTGGGTCACGCACCACATCGAAGCCCGCGCCCTGGCCTATGCCGTGGAACACCTGGTCCCTGAGCACACACAAGAAGTCGCCAGCCGCCGCCAGCGCCAAGCCGATAAGCAACTGGCCGCCGTGCATGAGCGCCTGGTCAAAGAAATCCAATACTGGTCAGACCGCGCCATCCGCTTGGACATGGACGTGCGCGCAGGCAAGCAACCCCGACTGCAACCTGAAAACGCCCGCCGCCGTGCCGAAGAACTCAGCGCCCGCCTGAAACAGCGCACCGCCGAACTCCAAGCCATGCGCAACGTCGCCTCTGGCACGCCCAACGTCATTGGCGGGGCGCTTGTTATCCCCGCTGGGCTGCTGGCCCAGCGCAGTGGTGCGCCCGATTTCAGCGTGGATGCTGCTGCCCGCGCCCGCATCGAGCGCATTGCCATGCAAGCCGTGTTCGACGCCGAACACGCCCTGGGCCACCGCACCAAAGATGTGTCTGCCGAAAAATGCGGCTGGGACATCACCGCCTACATCGACCAGCCCGAAGGCTTGGCGCTAGAGCGCCACATCGAAGTCAAAGGCCGCGCCAAGGGGCAAGACACCATCACCGTCACCGCCAATGAAATCCGCCACGGGCTTAACCAGAAAGAAAAATTCGTGCTGGCCGTGGTGGTGGTCGATGGCGACAGCGCTGAATCGGTGCATTACATCCCCACGCCCTTTACCCAAGAACCAGATTGGGCTGAGGCCAGCAAGAACCTGGATTTGGGATTGCTGCTGGGCAAAGCCTTGGCGCCCAAGGTGTTCCATGGTTGAACAAGGCCGCCACAAATTCAGAGGGCATACGCCATGCGATTGAAAACCGTCACGCTGAAAAATTTCCGCTGCTTTGAATCCCTGACGCTAAATCTGCACCCGCGCCTGACCGTCATCGTCGGCGAAAACGGTGCCGGCAAGACAGCCGTGTTGGATGGCATCGCCAGTGGACTGAATCCAGTGCTTACCTACCTGTCATCGGCCAATCAGCGTTTAACCGGACGAGGCATCAAAGACGCAGACTTTCGTTTGCAAAGCGCTGAGGCCCCTCGTGGAAAAAAACAATGGGGAGCGGCTGATTTCGCCCAAATTCTGCTGGAAACCTATGAAGGCCTGCGCTGGGATTACTGGCGCCCCTCTGGCAACGCTCAAGGAGCAAAACCTAATGAGACCTGGGGAGAGAAGGCGCTCAAAGAGCACATCGCAACCATCGTGGCCAGCTATAAGACAGCACTGCCAGAGCTCACCCCTGTGTTTGCCTACTACGGTGCCAGCCGTGGGCACATCGAGGTGCCCGAGCGCCTGCGTTCTGCAAAACTCAATTACGAATACCCGGCAGCTGCCTTGGTGGACTGCTTCAACCCGCTCAGCGATTTTCGAGAAATGCTGGCCTGGTTTGATCTGGAAGAGTCGTCTGAGCTGCGTGAAAACAAAAATGCCACGGATGAAACCTATTCGCCGTTTCCCTCCTTAGAGGCTGTGCGCTCCACCGTGCTCTACATCCTGGGCAACGCCTACCGCAGCCCACGGTTCAATGCCAGACACAAATTTGTCTTGGAGCGCATCAGTGACGGTGCAGAAATGCAAGTCAACCAACTCAGCCAAGGCTACCAAAGCATGTTGGCACTGGCCATGGACTTTGCACGCCGCTTGGCGATTGCCAATAAATATCGCGATGAGCCGGACGCCGCATCCGCAAGCTTTATTGGTGAAAACTTGGCGCTGTTAGAGCCTTGGGATCCTGCCAATGTGCCGGGCCCATTTTTGGTGCAGCCTTTTTTAAGCGCCCCAGCCATCATGCTGGTGGACGAAATCGACCTGCACCTGCACCCATCGTGGCAGCAGCGGGTTTTGCAAGACTTGATGCGGGCCTTCCCATTGACCCAATTCATCGTCACCACCCACAGCCCCCAAGTACTGACCACCGTGCCGCGCGACAACATCCGCATTCTTGACCAGGACGAAAACGGTCGCATAGGCGTGCGCACGCCAGATTTCAGCCCGCTGGCCCATGAGTCGGGCGATGCCCTGGCCAAAATCATGGGCACCCACCGAGAGCCACCGCTGGCATTGCAAGACGACATTCGGCGCTACGAGCAATTGGTGCGCGCTGGCCAAGAGCAAACCGAAGCAGCGCAAACCTTGCGGGCAACTTTGGACAAAGCTGGCTACCAATTTCACGAAAGCGACCTCACCACCTGGCGCTTTCTGGCAGCACGCAAAGCAGGCAGGGTGAACTGACCATGGTGGAACTGCAACACCGCACCGTGCCCACACCTGCGCTGACCGCTTTCAATGCCGCCCAACCGACAGCCACCGTGGCTGACTTCAATAGCCTGGCCTTTCAATCGGTCAAGGCGGCTGTGAAGGCCGATCTGAACGCCGACCAGGCTGGCCTGTGCGTTTATTGCGAAAAACCGCTTGCGCCTACCGAAGGCCAGGTAGAACACATCAAGCCCAAGGCCGGTGCCAACGCCCACCCGCACCTGTGCTTCACCTATACCAATTACGCCCACAGCTGCATCAGCAAGAAAACCTGCGGCCAAAGTAAACGCGATCGTTTTTTGCCCATCGAACCCTCACCAGGCTGCAATGCCCAGTTTGCTTTGTCCACCGACGGCACCATCGAACCCATTGCAGGCTTAACCAAAGCCCAGCAACACACGGTGCGCCAAACCCGCGACATGCTGGGCTTGAACGCCGACTCCAATCTGGTCGATGAACGCAAGCGCTGGCTGGCACACGCCATCGCGGTATTGCAGCAAGCCCCCAACGACATCCAAGACTTTCTGCAAACAGCGCCCTACCGCTACATGTTGGCCACTGCCCTGTAAGCCAACCATCACCCGTTTTTTATCTCCCATGTCCCAAATCCGCACCCCCAAAAAACTCATCGAAGTCGCCCTGCCGCTGGACGACATCAACGCCGCCAGCGCGCGCGAAAAATCCATCCGCCACGGCCACCCCAGCACGCTGCACCTGTGGTGGGCGCGCCGCCCGCTGGCGGCTGCGCGTGCCGTCATCTTTGCCCAAATGGTGAACGACCCCGGTGGCGAGCGCGGCTACTACGCCGGCAAAACCCGCGCCCAGGCCGATGCCGAGCGCGAAGAGCTGTTCCACATCCTGCGCGACTTGGTGAAATGGGAAAACACCAACAACGAAGAAGTGCTCGCCCGCGCCCGCGCTGCCATTGCCAAAAGCTGGCGCGAGACCTGCGAGCTGAACAAAGGCAAACCCGGCTTTGACCCCGACGTGCTGCCCGCCTTCCACGACCCCTTTGCCGGTGGGGGCGCGCTGCCCCTAGAAGCGCAGCGCCTGGGGCTGGAAAGCCACGCCTCTGACCTCAACCCCGTGGCCGTGACCATCAACAAGGCCATGATTGAAATCCCGCCGCGCTTTGCGGGCCGTGCGCCGGTGGGGCCAGCCATCGAGGCCGAGCGCGGCACCAAGAAGGCGACGAAGGACGCTTTTGACGACTGGAGCGGTGCCCGCGGTCTGGCCGAAGACGTGCGCCGCTACGGCGCGTGGATGCGCGAACAGGCCCAGCAGCGCATTGGCCACCTGTACCCCTGCATTGAAGTAACTCCTGAATTAATAGCTGTAAGCGCTTTATCCACGGGCGCTAAAGGCCAAAAAGACCATCAAAACGCCGGACTGACCGGATTGCAGCCGGGCCAGCAGCTCACCGTGATTGCCTGGCTGTGGGCGCGCACCGTGAAAAGCCCCAACCCGGCCTTTAGCCATGTGGACGTTCCTCTCGCCAGCAGCTTTATTTTGAGCAGCAAGGCGGGCAAGGAAGCCTATGTGCAGCCCGTGGTGGAGGGCGACAGCTACCGTTTTGAGGTGCGCACGGGCAAGCCGCCGGAGAGTGCCAAGGCTGGAACGACAGCGGGCAAGCGCGCCGCGTTTATATGCCTGATGTCCGGGGTGCCCATTGATTACAAATACATCCGGGCGGAGGGCGCTGCGGGACGCATGGGCCAAAGGTTGATGGCCATCGTGGCGGAAGGCCAGCGAGGGCGCATTTACTTGGCCCCCACAGCTGACCAAATCGCCATTGCTGAAAGCGCCAAGCCTGTCTGGTCGCCTGAAATGGATTTGCCCAACAATCCGCGCGACTTCAAGACGCCAAACTACGGCCTGACCAAGTTTGGCGACCTGTTCACCCCCCGCCAACTGGTGGCGTTGACCACGTTTTCCGATCTGGTGCCCGAAGCCATCGCCCGCATCCGCGCCGACGCCCTGGCCGCAGGCATGGCCGACGATGGCCGAGGGCTGGATGCAGGCGGCAACGGTGCTACGGCGTATGCGGAGGCTGTGGGGGTGTATTTGGGGATTGCGCTGAGTCGTTTGACCGATATTTGCAATGCGCTATGCCGCTGGGAAAGCAGCAAAACCCAGGTGCGAAATCTGTTCGGTAGGCAATCCATCCCAATGCTGTGGGACTTCGCTGAAAACAACGTTTTTGCGGAGGCAGCGGGGGACTACGGTGTAAGCCTTGGCAACATGGTTCGTGCTCTTTTGGAGTTGCCAGCAGTTGGTGATGGTTTAGCCACCCAATCCGATGCCCAATCTCAAACCATCAGCGCGAACAAAGTCGTCTCCACCGACCCACCGTATTACGACAACATTGGCTACGCCGACCTGTCCGACTTCTTCTACGTCTGGCTGCGCCGCAGCTTGCGCCCCATCTTCCCGAATCTCTACGCCACGCTGGCTGTGCCCAAGGCCGAGGAGCTGATTGCTACGCCCTACCGCCACGGCAGCAAGCAGGCAGCAGAGGTGTTTTTTCTGGATGGCATGACAGCCGCCATGCACAACCTGGCCGCGCAGGCGCACCCGGCCTTTCCGGTCACCATCTACTACGCCTTCAAGCAAAGCGACACCTCCGAGGGCGACGGCACCCACAGCACTGGCTGGGAGACGTTTTTGGAAGCGGTATTGCGCGCCGGTTTCACCCTCACCGGCACCTGGCCCATGCGCACAGAATTGGGCAACCGCATGATTGGCTCGGGCACCAATGCCCTGGCCTCCAGCATCGTGCTGGTCTGCCGCAAGCGCGATGCCGCTGCCGAAACCATCAGCCGCCGCGACTTCCAGCGCCAGTTGCGCGAACACCTGCCCGAGGCGCTGGAAACCATGATTGGCGGCACCAGCGGCCAAAGCCCCATTGCCCCGGTCGATCTGGCCCAGGCAGCCATTGGCCCCGGCATGGCGATTTACAGCCAGTACGCGCAAGTGCTCAACCAAGACGGCACCCCCATGCGCGTCCACGACGCGCTGGTGCTTATCAACCGCGAAATCACCGACTACCTGACCCCCGACGCGGGCAGCTTTGACGCCGACACGCTGTTTGCCAACAGCTGGTTTGAGCAATACGGCTGGGCCGAGGGGCCGTTTGGCGAGGCCGATGTGCTGGCCCGTGGCAAAGGCACCAGCGTGGCCGGGGTGGCCGAGGCGGGCGTGGTGCAAAGCGGCGCGGGCAAAGTGCGCCTGCTGCGCTGGGCCGACTACCCCACCGGCTGGAACCCCGCCACCGACCACCGCGCCCCCGTGTGGGAGGCCACGCACCACCTGATTCGCGCCCTCAACACCCAAGGCGAAGCGGCAGCCGGTGCCCTGCTGGCCGCCATGCCTGACAAGGCCGAGCCGGTGCGCCAACTGGCTTACCACCTCTACACCCTGTGCGAGCGCAAAAAATGGGCCGACGACGCCCGCGCCTACAACGAACTCATCACCGCCTGGCACGCCGTGCTAGAAGCCAGCCGCGAAGAAGGCCCGCGCGGGGAGCAGATGGGGTTTGAGGCGTAGATACACCGGAGGGAAACAAGATGCTTAAAACACTCAAGATCAGCAATTTCACGGTGTTTGATAACGTGGATTTCGAGTTCTCGCCTGGGCTGAATGTCATCGTGGGTGAGAACGGCACGGGCAAGACGCATGTGCTCAAGCTGGGGTATTTGTTCTCGCGGGCGTGGCCTGATTTGATGGCCAAGCGGTTGCGCATGACGTCCCAGGGTGCAGAGGTTTATCTGGCCGAACGGTTGGCGGGGTTGTTCCAAGTTTCCAATCTGGCGGCGCTGATCCACAAAGATCATTCGCTGGCACGTGTGCAAGCAGAGGTCGATGGGCATATCCCGACAAGGCAGATACGGATGCCACAAGAGCCTCCATTTCTCAGCCCAGGTTTGCCAGAACCCATGCCCTGGAAGGTGCAGATTGAACGCACATCTTCAGGAGCCGATGGTTTCAAAGCCATCACAGTGCCAGAAAGCGCTGCCCAAAATGCCTTTGTGCCACAACAGGTGTTTGTGCCCAGCAAGGAGATCGTGTCGCTGTTCAAAGGACTGGTCGCCTTGTTTGACAAGTACCGGGATTTTCCGCTGGATGGAACCTACCGCGATTTGGCTGTCGCCATGTCCACGCTGGAGCTTCAGCAAGCTCCACTGCTGGATGCGCAGGCTATGCAAAAAATAGAGACCGTTTTGGGCGGCAAGCTGAAGTTGGATGATGGTGATTTGGTGTTTGAGCGAATGGATGGCTCACGCCTTGAGGTTCCGCTGATGGCAGAAGGTCACCGCAAACTGGCCTTGATGATTTATTTGTTGCGCTACGGTGTGCTGGAAATCGGCAGCACCTTGTTTTGGGACGAGCCTGAAGCGAACTTGAATCCTGCCGCTGGCAAGTTGCTGGCTGCTGCGCTGCATTTACTGGCCCAGTTGGGCATTCAGGTGGTTCTGTCAACGCACAGCTATTTCCTGTTGAAAGAATTGGAGTTGCTGGCGCGTCAAGAGCCTGTGCCCTTGCGTTTCATGGGTTTGAGCAAGACAAAGGAAGGCATCGTGCTTCAGCAGGCCGACAGTCTTTTAGGCTTGGATCACATCGTTGCGCTTGACGAGGAGCTGGCCCAGTACGACCGGGAACTGCAAGGGCAGGCGCATGGCTGAGCCCACCCACCCTATTTACGAAGGTGCTGCAGGGCGACAACTGCGCTTTGACTTTCCCGAGCCTTGGCAGGCGCTGAAGTTTGACGAATCGGCCTGGTACCGCAACACCATCAAAACCCGCGTGAAAGCCATGGACCTTGTGGCCTGCCTGGATGCCACCCATTGGTGGATTGAGGTCAAGGATTGCAAGGGTTTTGAGGCCGACAACCTGCCGCGCCTGTCGCCCAGCGACCCCGCTGAGGTGGCCGTAGTCAGGACGTGGGCCAAAAGCCAGGGGCACGATCGGGCGGTGTCCATCCAGCGCGCAAAGCAGTTTGTCGTGGATGAGGTGGCCGAAAAGCTGGAGGGCACGCTGGTCAGTCTGATGGCAGCAGCGCGTGCAGACGCGCAGAACGCCGATGCCCAAGCATTGCTTCCTTTTGCGCATCTGCTGGAGGGTGCAGCGCAATGGTCGGTGGTGCTGCTCTTGACCTGGAACCCTGCCGCGCGCGACTTTGGCCGCCTGGCGATGCGCTTGCGTGACAAGTTGCGCCAGCGCCTGGCCGCCTATAACGTGCAATGTTTTGTTTTGAATGAAAGCGAGTCCGCGCTGCACCAGCCGTGGACTGTGACCCGAGTAGAACCATGACCATTAAACCTTGGCGCGAAGTCGCCCACCCCCACAAAGACGTGCTGGAAGGCACGTTCAAGCAAAGCGAATTTGCTGCCGACATTTCTCAAGTCCACGCTGGCACCGCGCCTGAGGAGTACCAGGACGCGGAGAAATTTTTTGCGCGCACCTTTATCACCGAGGGCATGCGCCTGCTGCTGCAAAGCGTGGCCGAGCGGCTTTCGGGCCGGGGTGGCGATCCGGTCATTCAGCTGCAAACGGCCTTTGGTGGCGGCAAAACGCACACGCTGCTGGCGGTGTACCACCTGGCCAGCCGCCAGTGCCCCACCGAGCGGCTGGCAGGCATTCCGCCCATTTTGGATGCGGCGGGCATTGCCTCGCTGCCCCAGGCGCGCGTGGCGGTGGTCGATGGCATCAAGTTCTCGCCCAGCCTGGCGCGTTCGCATGCAGGCATCACGGTGAACACTTTGTGGGGCGATTTGGCCGTGCAACTGCTGGGGGCCGAGGGTTACGCCCTGCTGGCCGAGGCCGACCAGGCCGGTACGTCACCGGGCAAAGAGGCTTTGACCACGCTGCTGCAACGCGCCGCGCCCTGCGTGGTGCTGCTCGATGAGCTGGTGGCCTATGTGCGCCAGTTGGAACCGGGCAAGAGTTACCCCGGCGGCACGTTTGACAGCAACATCACCTTCATCCAGGCGCTGACCGAGGCCATGAAGGGCGTGCCCAACGCCATCTTGCTGGCCTCGCTGCCCGAATCAGAAACCGAGGCTGCAGGCACCCAAGGCCAGCGTGCCCTGACGGTGCTGGAGAAATACTTTGGCCGGGTGGAGTCGGTGTGGAAGCCGGTGGCTGCGCAAGAGGCGTTTGAAATTGTGCGCCGCCGCTTGTTTGACTCGGCTGGCGACCCAGTGCAAATACAGGCCACCGCACGGGCCTTTGGCGAGCTGTACCGCCAGAACCCCAGCAAGTTCACGGCTGAGGCACAAGAGGCGCGTTACGAGGAGCGCATTGCCCAGGCCTACCCCATCCACCCCGAGGTGTTCGACCGGCTGTACGAGGACTGGTCCACGCTGGACAAATTCCAGCGCACGCGCGGGGTGTTGCAGTACCTGGCCATCGTCATCCACCGGCTGTGGAACAGCAACGACAAGGATGCGCTCATCATGCCCGGCTCGCTGCCGCTGGACGATGCCGTGGTGCGCAACAAGAGCATTCACTACCTGCCCAATGGCTGGGAACCCGTGATTGAGAGCGAGGTGGATGGCCCACGCTCCACCGCCGCCGATATTGATGGCCATGACACCCGCTTTGGCAGCGTGCAGGCGGCCCGGCGCGTGGCGCGCACGGTGTTTTTGGGCAGTGCGCCGTCGAACGCCGCACAGGCGGTTCGGGGCATTCGCGTGGAAGGCATTTTGTTGGGCGCTGCCCAGCCTGGGCAGGCGGTGGGCACCTATGAAGACGTGATCAAGCGGCTGCGCGATCGCCTGCATTACCTTTACGGCGAAAAGGACAGCTACTGGTTTGACACCCGCCCCAACCTGCGCCGAGAGATGGAGGCGCGCAAGGCCAACCTCAAGGAAATCGAGGATGTGCTGCCGCTCTTGAAAGAGCGTGTGAACCGCGTGTTTTCCAAGGGCAACCATTTCGCTGCCATCCATGTGTTTGTGCCATCGGCAGACATTCCGGATGAGTTGGGCAGTGGGCCGCGCCTGGTGGTGTTGCCCCCCAGTGCAGGCTACCGCAAGCAAGATGAATCTCTGGCGCGATTGGCAGCCACGGAGGTGCTGGAAAAGCGCGGCGATACGCCACGGCTCAAACGCAACCGTTTGATTTTCTTGGCCCCCGATGGCGATGCCGTGCAGCGCTTGCGCGATGCCGCGCGCACGTATCTGGCCTGGAAATCCATCGTTGAAGATGTACACAGCCGTCGCATGGATTTGGGCACTTACCAGGCCGACCAAGCCAAGCGGGCCATGGAGGGTGCGGACAATGATGTCAAGCAGTTGGTGCGCCAAACCTACTGCTGGCTGATGGTGCCCACCGAGGAAATGTCGCGTGGCAAGCTGCAACTGCACTGGGAAGCAGCGGCGCTGTCCGCATCAGCTCCTAGTCTGGTGGAGGCCATTGAATCCAAGCTGCGCGAGGAAGAGTGGCTGATTTCTGCCTGGTCACCCGTCCACTTAAACCGGATGCTGAACCAGTGGTACTTCAAGGAAGGGGTGACCGAGGTATCGGCCCTGAAGGTGTGGCAAGACAGTTGCCAGTACCTGTACCTGCCGCGCCTGCTCAATGCCGAGGTGTTTGTGGACACCGTGGCTGCAGGCTGCGCCACGCGCGATGGGTTTGCCTATGCCGCAGCCAAGGACGCAGGGCGCTGGCAGGGATTTGCGTTTGGTCGGTCTGCACTTGTCACGTTGGATGCCGATAGTTTGCTCATCAACCAAGCAAGCGCATTGCAGCACCAGCAGCAATTGGATGCAGAACAACAGGCCAAAGCTGCGGCCGAGGCTAGCCTGGGCGAATCAAGCACCCCTCTGCCAGCGGTTAGCACCACGGGGCAGGTGCGCAGCAGTCTGCCAGCCCAGGGAGTGTCTCCACCCGTTCCCGATGTGCCAGCGGCGTTACCGCAGCGCTTTTTTGGCACAGTAGAAGTAAGCCCCACCACAGCAACGATGGATTTTTCAACCATCGTGAACGAGGTCATCCAGCACTTTGCTGCGCAAACGGGCACCGAAGTCACGATTACGGTGGAAATCGCCACCCAATCAAACGACGGATTTGATACGCAGTTTCAACGCACCGTGAAAGAAAACTGCGGTGTACTGAAATTCCGCCATGCGAGTTTTGAGTAGCAACACGGGCTGAAAGACGGCACTAGGCCGCTAGGGGCAAGGTGCCGCACGACTTGTAGGCCATCCATAAAAAAATTCTCTCTGTCATGCCTGAAACCCTGCACCCACTGGCCCCCCTCACCTTCCCCCTGCACGGCAGCCGCTTGATAGAGGCCAGCGCCGGCACCGGCAAAACCTGGACGATTGCTGCCCTGGTCGTGCGCCTGGTGCTGGGCCACGGCGGGGCCAATGCCTTTGCCCCGCAGGGCCAGCCCTGCCCCCTGCAACCGGCGCAGATTTTGGTGATGACCTTCACCCGCGCGGCCACGCGCGAGTTGAGCGAGCGCATTCGCGCCCGGCTGGTGGAGGCGGCCGCCTGCTTTCGCGGCCACAGCGCGGGCGATGATTTTTTGCACGATTTATTGGCCACCTACCCCGAAGCCACCCAGCGCGAGCAAGCCGCCTGGCGGCTGGAGCTGGCCGCCCAGGGCATGGACGATGCCGCCATCTTCACCATTGATGCCTGGTGCCAGCGCGTGCTGCGCGAACATGCGCTGGACAGCGGCAGCCTGCTGGACGAAACCCTGGAGGCCGACGAGGCCCAGCGCCTGACCGAAGCCCTGCAAGACTACTGGCGCCAGCAGTGCTACCCGCTGGACGCGCCGAACCTGGAGCGCCTGCAAGCGCAGTGGAAAAATTTTGCGGCCTTTGCCAACGATATTCGCCCCCTGGCCCAAGAAAACCTCGACCCCGCCCTGGGAGCGGGCGACCTGGCCGATCTGCTGCCCCACTGGGAGGCGCAAGCCCACGCCCGCCTACATGCCCTGGCCCACGGCTGGGCGCAAGCGGCCGAGGACTACGAAATCTGGCTGGAAGGGCAGTGGGCCCACAACAAGGACGCATGGGATGGCCGCCGCTTGCAGCGAAAAAATTGTTTGAAATGGCTGCAAGCGCTCAAAGACTGGGCCGCCGCGCCCCACGCCGATTTGGCCGGGGATATGGCCACTGGCGCGTGGCGCCTGACCCCCGCTGGCCTAGACGATGCCCGCAGCGGCGCTGCGCCCGTGAACTACCCACCGCAAGCGGCCGCGCTGGAACGCCTGCTGGCCGAGCTGGCCGCCCTGCCCTCACCCCACCTGCGCCAGCACGCGGCCGCCCGCGTGCAACAGCGCCTGCAGTGGATCAAAAGCCAAACAGCCACCTTTGGCTTTACCGACATGCTCCAGCGCCTGGATGCGGCCCTCACCGGCCCGCAAGGGGCGGTGCTGCGCCAGCGCCTGCTGCAGCAGTACCCGGTGGCGCTGCTGGATGAATTTCAGGACACCTCCCCGCTGCAATACCGGCTGTTTTCCAGTGTTTACAGCCCAGAAACCAATACCAGCGACCGCGCCCTGCTATTGATTGGTGACCCCAAGCAATCCATCTACGGCTTTCGCGGGGCCGATATTTACAGCTACCTGCAAGCGCGGCAGGCCACCGCCGGGCGGCACTATGTGCTCGATAAAAACTACCGCTCCAGCCATGCCCTGGTCGCTGCCGTGAACCACTGGTTTGCCCAGGCCGAAAACCGGCCGGGCAGCGGTGCGTTTCGCTTTCGCACCCACAGCGCGCACAACCCCCTGCCGTTTATTCAGGTCGCCGCCCAAGGTCGTCCCGAAGTGCTGCACGCCAACGGCACCCCCGTGCCCGCCCTGCACATGGCCTGGCACGCCGCGCCCGAGGCCGTCAGCGGCCAGGACTTGCGCACCCTGTTTGCCGCCGCCTGCGCCGAGCAATTGGCCCAGTGGCTGAACGACCCCGGCATGGGCTTTGCCCAGCCCGATGGCCGCTTTGTGCGCCTGCGCCCGGGCGATGTGGCGATTTTGGTGCGCCAGGGCAAAGAGGCCGCCGCCGTGCGCCAGGCGCTGCGCCAGCGCCGCATTGCCTCGGTGTATTTGTCCGACCGCGAATCCGTCTTTGCCAGCCCCGAGGCGCACGACCTGCTGTTTTGGCTGCGCGCCGTGGCCGAGCCGCTGAACACCCGCACCCTGCGGGCCGCCTTTGCCACCCGCCTGCTGGATCTGCCGTTTGCCGATTTGCAGCAACTGGCGCACGACGATGCCCTGCTGGACCAGCGCACCGCCCAGCTGCACCGCCTGCACCAGCTTTGGCAGCGCCAAGGCGTGCTGGCCATGCTGCGCTCCAGCCTGCACCAGCTGGGCTTACCCGCCCGCTGGCTGGCCGAGCCGGACGGCGAGCGGCGGCTAACCAATGTGCTGCACCTGGGCGAGCTGCTGCAACAAGCCAGCGCCACCGTGGAGGGCGAGCAAGCGCTCATCCGCTGGCTGCAAGAATCCATCGCCAACCCCAACGGCGATGCCCAAGCGCAAACCGTGCGCCTGGAAAGCGATGCCGACTTGGTGCAAGTCATCACCATCCACAAAAGCAAGGGCCTGGAATACCCGCTGGTGATGCTGCCCTTTGCCAGCGACTTTACGGAGAAAGAAAGGGCCCGCACCCCCTTTGTGCGCCGCCCCGATGGCCGCCTGGTGCTGCAAGTCAGCGACCACGACCTGGCCCAGGCCGAAGAAGAGCGCCTGCGCGAAGACCTGCGCCTGTTCTACGTGGCCGCCACCCGCCCGCGCCACCTGCTCTGGCTGGGCCTGGGGCCGATCAAAAAACGGAAAAAATCCTGCCAAAACGAGCGCAGCGCCACCGGCTATTTGCTCGCCGGGGATGCGCCCCAAAGCGCCGCGCAGTGGCAAAGCGCCCTAGAAACCCTGGCAAAATCTTGCCCAAATAGCACGCTAACGCTTATAGATAAAGCGCCTACAGCTACGCTTTTTAAGAACGAACGCCAGCCAGCCGCCTTGCGCCCGGCCCCCCCCTACGACGGCCAGTTCGACCGAAGCTGGGGCGTGGCCAGCTTCTCGGCCCTGGTGCGCGACCTGGGCGCGGCCCCCCGGCCTGACGAGGCCCTGCTGGCCCAAACGCCCGCCGAGGACGAACCCGCCGCCCCCCCGTCCACCGCCGCGCCCAGCAGCGCCAGCGCCGTCTGGCACCGCTTTCCCAAGGGGCCGCTGGTGGGCAACTTTTTGCACAGCCAAATGCAGTGGTGGGCCGACCAGGGCTTTGCCCCGCTGGATGGCCCACTGCGCCAGGCTTTGCTGGGCCGCTGCCTGCGGGCCGGCTACAGCCAGCCCCAAGCCGAAGACGTGGCCCACTGGCTCAGCACCCTGGGCCACACCCCGCTGCCGCCGCTGGATTGCGCCTTGCCCGCCCTAACCACCCAACTCACCGAGATGGAGTTCTGGCTGCCCCTGGCCCCACTCTCCAGCAGCGCGGTCGATGCCCTGTGCCAGCAATATTTACTCCCCGGACAAGCACGCCCCGCCCTGCCCCAGCGCCAGCTGCACGGCATGGCCATGGGCTTTGCCGACCTGGTGTTTGCCCACGGCGGGCGCTACTGGGTGCTGGATTACAAAACCAACACCCTGGGGCCCGACGGCAGCGCCTACACCCCCACCACCCTGGCCGCTGCCATGCTGCAGCACCGTTACGACGTGCAAGCGGCCCTCTACACCCTGGCCCTGCACCGCCTGCTGCGCCAGCGCCTGGGGGCGGCCTACCGCCCCGAAGACCACCTGGGCGGGGCGCTCTACCTGTTTATGCGCGGGCTGGATGGCACCTGGATGCAGCACCTGCCCATCCCCAGCGCCTTGCTCGATGCCCTGGAAGCCCTGATCACCGCCCCCGCCGAGGCCTGCGCATGAAGCACGACGACCCCCACACCCTCGACCTGTTCGCCCCCGAAGACAGCGCCTTGCCCCTGCGCGACCAATTGCACGCTTGGCAAACCCAGGGCCTGCTGCGCCCGCTGGACATCGCCTGGATGCAATTTGTCCACACCCACCACCCCAGCGCCCCCGATTGCGTCCTGCTGGCCAGCGCCCTGCTGGCCCATGTGGAAAGCCGGGGCCACAGCTGCCTGCCGCTGGCCGACCTGGTGGCCGCCCCGCAGCGCCTGCTCGCCTGGGACAGCAGCACCCACCCCGACATCACCGCCCAATGGCGGCAATTGCCCACGCTACTGGATGCCTGGCTGCAGGCTTTGCAGCACTGCCCCCTGGTGCGGGTCGTGGGGCGGGATGCCGATAGCGGCCAGCCCATGGTGCTCACCCCCCACCCCAGCGCGCCCAAACTGTATTTGCGCCGCTATTGGCATTACGAACGCACGGTGGCCCAGCACATCCTGCAGCGCTGCCGGGCCACGCCCGACCCCAGCACCCCCACCGCCACCAACATTGATCCGCCCACCATCCGCCATTGGCTCGATCGCCTGTTCCCCAGCCAGCCCAGCTCCGCCACCGAAAACGCCGATTGCGACTGGCAAAAACTGGCCTGCGCCCTGGCCCTGCGGGGGCGGCTCACCCTGATCACCGGCGGCCCCGGCACGGGCAAAACCTATACCGCCGCCCGCCTGCTGGCCCTGCTGTTTGCCACCGCCGCCCAGCCCGACCAACTGCGCGTGGCCCTGGCTGCGCCCACAGGCAAAGCCGCCGCCCGCTTAAAGCAATCCATCGACCAGGCGCTGCTGGGCCTGCACACCAGCATCGGCCAGGACGTGGACATTGCCGCCCTGGTGCAGCGCACCGGCGCAGCCCGCACCCTGCACAGCCTGCTGCAACTGCGCCCTGGGCAGGCCAGCACCATCACCCCACTGGAGGTCGATGTGCTCATCGTCGATGAAGCCTCCATGGTGCACCTGGCCATGATGGCCACCCTCTTGCAAGCCCTGCCCCCCCAGGCCCGCCTCATCATCCTGGGGGACAAAGACCAGCTGGCCTCGGTCGAAGCCGGGGCCGTGCTGGGCGACCTGTGCCAAGGGGCCGAAGGCGGGCACTACCACCCCGACACCGTCGCCTTTGCCCAGGCGGCGGCCGGGCAAACCATCCCTGCCGCTTTGCGCGATCCCCACGGCAGCGCCTTGGCGCAAAGCACCGTCATGCTGCGCCACAGCCGGCGCTTTGGCGGGCCGATTGGGCAGCTGGCCCTGGCCGTCAATCGCGGCGATGCCCGGGCCGCGCAGCAGGTACTAGACACCTGCGCCGATGGCAGCCTGGCCTACCACCGCAGCGGGCGCACCGAAGCCATCTGGCGCACCGCCCTCGCCAGCGACCAGCCCAGCTACCACGATTACCTGCACGCCCTGCACGCTGGCCCGCAGGGCGATCACACCCTCTGGGTGAAACAAGTTTTGCAGGCGTTTGAACGCTTTCGCCTACTGTGCGCCGTGCGCGAAGGCGACTGGGGCGTGACCGGCCTGAACACCGCCATCGAAC
The DNA here is from genome assembly GCF_042654745.1 of Comamonas denitrificans. Taxonomy (NCBI): domain Bacteria; kingdom Pseudomonadati; phylum Pseudomonadota; class Betaproteobacteria; order Burkholderiales; family Comamonadaceae; genus Comamonas; species Comamonas denitrificans. The sequence goes on along the minus strand of NZ_JBHSEY010000014.1, from coordinate 29,300 downwards.
GCGAACTCATCGCCCGCAAACGTTTGGTGAAAGACGGCCCCTGGTACGCCGGCCGCCCCGTCATGGTGACGCGCAACGACAGCGCCCTGGGCGTGTTCAACGGCGACATTGGCATCACCCTGCCCAGCCCCGACGGCCTCTTGCGCGTGTATTTCTTGGATGGCGACCAGCTGCGCAGCGTCGGCGTGGCGCGGCTGGCGCACATCGAAACCGCCTTTGCCATGACGGTACACAAAAGCCAAGGCTCGGAATTTACCCATGCCGCCTTGGTCCTGCCGGCCTACGGCGGCAGCGTCTTGGGGCGCGAACTGGTGTACACCGGCATCACCCGCGCCAAAGCACAGTGCACCGTCTTTACCCAGCACCCCAAGGTATTGGCGCAGGCCCTGGCCCAGCCCACGCAACGGCACAGTGGTTTACTAGAATTTTTTGATAGCTAGAAGCGCTAAAAATTGCTTAATATCAACAATATAAAGACTTAAAAACCAATAAATACCAGCGCAAACAGCTCTTAAAACCTACACTGCAATCCTCCCTAGAATAGATTTTTTTCCAAGGACTGACTGACCATGACACTTCGCCCTTTTCTTGCCGCCGCCACCCTGCTTGCCACCAGCTTCACTGCTTGGGCCGAGGCCCCCGTCCAGATTGAAGCCCCCTGGGCCCGCGCCACCGTCGCCGGCCAGCAGGCCAGCGGTGCCTTTATGCGCCTGACCGCCCACGAGCCGCTGCAGCTGGTGGGCGTGCGCACCGATGCCTCCGCCGTCTCTGAAGTGCACGAAATGACCATGGAAGGCGACGTGATGAAAATGCGCGCCATCCCCAGCCTGGACCTGCCCGTGGGCCAGACCGTCGAGCTCAAACCCGGCGGCTACCACCTGATGTTCATGCAGCTCAAAGCCCCGCTGGTCGCTGGCAGCCAGATCCCCGTCACCTTGCAATTTAAAAATGCCCAGGGCCAAACCCTGGAGCACCCCGTGCAAGTGCCCGTCCAAGCCCTGGGCCAAACCACCAGCGGCCACGGCCATGCCATGCCCCAGCACGGCGCACCTGCCCAGCACAAAGCCGGTGGCATGCAGCACTGACATGCATTAAGCTTTCACGATTGCACTCACAGGAGGTTGCCATGAGCGACGCACAGGCTTTTGGTTTTGGCCAATTCATTCCCGGATACGATTTTTTCCAACAATTGAGCCAGTCGAGCAAAGGCGCTGCACTGCCGCCGTTCTCCAGCTGGGTGGCCCCCACAGTGAGCGTCGAAGAAATCGACAAACGCATCGAAGAATTGAAAGCCGTGCAGTTCTGGCTTGACCAAAACGGCAAAGCCCTGGCCGCCACCGTGCAAGCGCTGCAGGTGCAAAAAATGACGCTCTCGACCCTCAAGGGCATGAACGTCAATTTGCAAGAATTTGCCCAAGCCGTCGGTGCCACCCAAAGCGGCGACCTGTCCAACTGGCCCATGGGCACCACGCAAAAAGCGGCGGCAGCCCAGCGCCAGGCCAGCGCCGCAACGCAAGCGGCGGCCGACACCCCCCCGCCCGAGCCCGCAAAGCCCACCGAACCCACCGGCACCGCCCCCCACCCCATGGCCGAGCAGGCCCAGCAGTGGTGGGGCTCCCTCACCCAGCAGTTTCAGCACATCGCCCAGCAGGTGCTGCAAGATCCGGCACAAAAAAACGCCATGGCCCAAGCCGCCAGCATGGCCAGCGATTTCACCAAAGTCGCCGCCCAAACCGCCAGCGACATGATGCGCCAAGCCGTCAGCCAAGCCACCACCGCAGCGCAAACCGCCGCCCAGGCGGCAGCCGCCATCACCCCCACTGCGGCCCCCAAAAAAGCGCCAGCCAAAAAAGCAGCGGCCCCAGCCACCGCCAAGACGGCGGCTGCACCAGCCCAAGCACCGGCTGCATCCGCGGCCAAAACCGCTACAAAACCCGCTGCAAAATCCACCGCCACCAAGGCCCGCAGCACCAAAAAACCCTTTTGATACAACCAACTGGGCTTGGCATGCCCAAGGCCAGCTCCCCCCGGGCGCGGCAATGGTCGGCCCGGGTGCCCTGTGGTTAGCGGCCTGGGTCTTGGTACACCCGCACGCAGTCGCGGCCAGCGGCCTTGGCCTGGTAAAGGGCGTGATCGGCAAAGCTCAGGTGCAACTCCAGCGGGTTGTCCGCGTCCCATTGGGTGATGGCCGCCACCCCAATGCTGCAGGTCACACCAATCACATTGTTGCCCTCCAGAACAATCTCCAGCTGGCGCAATTGATCGCCAATGTGCTGGGCCACCCGCTGGGCCTGCGCCAATGCGGTGCGCGGCAAAATCACGACAAACTCTTCCCCGCCCATGCGGCCCAGCACATCCTCGGGGCGCAATACGGCCTGCGTGCTGCGCACAAAGGCCTGCAACACCTTGTCGCCATTGGCATGGCCGTACAGGTCATTGACTTGTTTGAAGTAATCCAAATCAATCATCAGCAGCACCATGGGCTGGCCTTCGCCACGCATGCGCTGCAGCAATTTACCGCCCCGCTCCAACAGGGCGCGGCGGCTCAGGGCCCCGGTCAAGGCATCGTAATCCACCAACTGGCGCAACTGGCCCAGGCTTTGTTGGCGCAGGGCATAGGTGCAGGCCACGGTCAAAGGAGCCAACGAGAGCAGCGCTACCCCCAAGCGCAGCGAGGTGACATCATTGATATCAGCCAAGCTAAAGGTGAAGCTGCCGATGGATATGGACAGCATTTTCCACAGACTCAGCACCAAATTGAGCAGCACCGTAGGCCGCACCCCATAGGCCATGGCGTACCAAATCATGGCTGGCACGGAAAAGCCCAGCGTTCCCGGCCCCTTCATGGCTAAAGCAACCACCTCGCTCGCAATCAAAGTCACCAGCGGCAAGGCGTAGTGCCAATCCATGGGCTTGTCTGGCCACCAACGGCGCCACGACCACACCTTGGTGCGCGCAGCGACCAAAAACACCGGCACCGTCAAAATAAACGCGGCAAATTCTGACACGGCCCACATGGCGTAGGCTTGCCACCAAGGTATTGCGAACAGCTTCCAGGACAAGGGGCCCCCCACCATCGCGCTGGCCAGGGCCGCCACCAGACAGGCTTGCAACAATTCGAGCACCGAGTGCGATTGCTGCAGCTCCCGCACCCTGCGCGGCTTGCGCATGAAAAGCCACCACCCCACGGCCACGCCCAACTCATTGGCCGCTGCCATGCCAAAGGCCCCGAATGGGGCCGTGCCCGTCAGCCAATCGGTCAGTGCATAAGCTGCATAGGCATACGCCCAGGTACGCCAGTCGCGCCCCCAGCTGGGGTTGCGCAGCAGCAGGCCCAGCATGACGGCATTGGCGCCCCAAAAGGGGGCCAAATACCCGCTTGTGCGGGTGCCAATCCCCAGCAAAGAAAAGCCGACAACGCACAGCACCACCAACAGCTGCCCTTGCCACAGGGGGCGCTTGGTGCTGGAACTCAAAAAGGACAGGCTGACCATGCAATCATTGTGGCGCAGCTTGTTCGCCTACCACGGTAGAAAAGCCGCTTTATCAACCCCAGCCTACACCCCCCGCGCCCGATCGGTCTTGAACTGGGCACGGAACTGGGCAAACTGCCCGGCATCCAGCGCGTTGCGCACTTCCTGCATCAGGTTCAGGTAGTAGTGCAAGTTGTGGATGGTGGTCAGCATCGGCCCCAGCATCTCGCCGCAGCGGTCCAGGTGGTGCAGGTAGGCACGGCTGAAACCACCGCGCCCGCCGTCTTGCCAGCTCACCCCCTCCACCCCAGCGCAGGCATGGCAAGTGCAGGTGGGGTCCAGCGGCTGGTGGTCGGTTTTATGGCGGGCGTTGCGCAGCTTCAAATCGCCAAAGCGGGTAAACACCGTGCCATTGCGGGCATTGCGCGTGGGCATCACGCAGTCAAACATGTCCACCCCGCAAGCCACGCCCTCGACCAAATCCTCGGGCGTGCCCACGCCCATCAAATAGCGCGGTTTGTGCGCGGGCAGGCGGTGCGGGGTGTGCGCCATGATCTGCAGCATTTCGTCCTTGGGCTCGCCCACGCTGACACCGCCAACGGCGTAGCCCGGAAAGTCCATGGCCACCAAGGCATCGAGCGACTCCTGACGCAGATGGGGAAACATGCCGCCTTGCACGATGCCAAATAGTGCGTTGGGGTTGCCCAAGCGGTGAAACTCCTCCTGGCTGCGCTTGGCCCAGCGCAAGCTCATCTCCATGCTCTGGCGGGCCTGGGCCTCGGTGGTCAGCACGCCGTTGGTTTCATACGGTGTGCATTCGTCCAGCTGCATGACGATGTCCGAATTGAGCACGGTCTGAATCTGCATGCTCACCTCGGGCGACATGAACAGCTTGTCGCCATTGACCGGGCTTTGAAAATGCACGCCCTGCTCGGTGATCTTGCGCATGGCCCCCAGGCTCCAGACCTGAAAGCCACCCGAGTCGGTCAGGATGGGCTTGTGCCACTGCTCAAAACCGTGCAAGCCGCCAAAGCTTTGCATGATGTCCAGCCCCGGGCGCATCCACAGGTGAAAGGTGTTGCCCAAAATAATCTGTGCCCCCATGTCGTGCAGGCTGCGCGGCAGCACGCCTTTGACGGTGCCATAGGTGCCCACGGGCATGAAAATAGGGGTTTGCACAACGCCATGGTTCAGCGTTAAACGGCCACGGCGGGCGTGGCTGGCGGGATCGGTGGTGAGCAGGTCAAATTGCAGCATAGGGGCGCTATTGTCCCAGAAGCGCAAGCGCACTCGAAACGCTGGGCACGAATAACGAAGAACGAATAGCGCGCCCCAGCGCCTGCCCACCCCAGCCCCTTGCACCCGCTGGCGTGCAGCTGGGGGCCGCGCATCCCTGGTTATAGTGGGCACCGCATTTTCATGAAAGGCCGATATGGACGAAAACACCCAAACCCTTGCCATCGCCGTCGATGGTTCTGACACCGCCCTGCAAGCCGTGCGCCAAGGCATCGCCCTGGTGCAAGGCGGCCTGAACGCGCAGCTGGCCCTGCTGCATGTGCAAGAACCGGCCTCCTTCCTGGAGCTGGCCACCAACGACTCTGACCTGATTGCCGGCGCGGCCCTGGAAGCGGGCAAAGATTTACTGGCCAGCGCCGAAGCCTTGGCGCAAGCCGCTGGCGTGCCCTTTACCAGCGAAATCGCCCTGGGCGAACCGGCCACCGAGCTGCTGGATCTGGCCGAAAGCTTTAACGCCAGCATGCTCATCATCGGTGCCCGTGGCGTGGGCGCGCTGCAGCGCGCGCTGATGGGCTCGGTGTCGCAGGCGGTGCTCAACCGGGCCAATCTGCCGGTGTTGATTGTCAAGCCCGTAGAAAAAGAAGAAGCTGAATCCGCTGACCAATAAAGGGATTTCGGCATCTTTATCCATAAAAACAAGCTATTTCAAGCGTTAGCAGCACCTATTTTTAAGAAGTAAGCCATAAAAAAACCCCGATGCAGGCATCGGGGTTTTTTGTTGGGATCAGACCACTTTAGAAGTTGTGGCGCACGCCCAGGGCGAAGGAGGAGAAGTTATCGCCTGCGTTGGTGCCCGTCTTGATGCTGTTAAAGCTGGCAGCGCCGCTCGAGTAGTCCATGCCCTTGCCGCTGTTGATGCGGGTGTAGTAGGTGTAGATTTTGGTGCGCTTGCTCAGGTTGTAGTTGTAACCCAGCGTCCACTGCGTAGCAGCCGAGTCGCTCACATTGCTCCACTTGTTGGCACGGCCCACGTTCACGTGGAATTCCGAAGCGTTCATCACGTACATGGCCGACAGGCGGAAGTTGTTGCGGCTGCCAGCACCGGTGCCCAGGATGGCGTTGTCGTCTTTGTTACGCTGGTAGTAAGCACCCACGGTGAACTGACCGAAGGTGTACAGGCCGCGCAGGGCAGCTTGGTAGTTGCTGTTCCAGTAGCTGTAGCCAGCGCCCAGGGACAGGGGGCCGTTGTTGTAGTTGGCAGCCAGGTCGTAGGCGTTTTTGTTCACCTTCACTACCGGGTTATTGGCTTTTTCGTGCAGGCTCACGCTGGCTTCGGCCCAGAAGTTGTTGAAGGTCGGTGTGCGGTAAGCGACCTTGTTACCGGTGCCATTACCATCAAACCAGGCAGCGTCGTAGTACAGCACATCGGACGACGAACCGGTTTCGTGGTTGTGCATGCTGATGTAGTCGGACGTGGCGTAGTAGGACTCAGGGTAGAAGTTACCCAGGCGCACCATACCGAAGTTGCCCGACAGGTTCACTTCGCTTTGGCGGGCGAAGGTCAGGGGGCCAGAGCCGTCGTCAGAGTTGAAGCCAGCTTCCAGCACAAAACCGGCTTTCAGGCCGTTGCCCAGGTCTTCCACACCTTTGAAACCGATGCGCGAGCGGTTGTTAACCAGGCCAGTGGCTTTGTTGTCGCCCAATTTTTGGTGCTCAACGGTGGTATTCACACGGCCATAAATGGTCACGCTGCTTTGGGCCATGACAGCCGAAGTACCGCAGACGGCCACAGCGGCCAGCATCAGGCGAGAGAGTTTCATCATGTCAAATCCTTGTGGGAAGAATAAAAAAGGGTTGCGCTCTGGTTTGTCTCCGTAAAGCCCAGTAGCGCGGGTGGGCGGATTTTAGGAGGGCCCCTGCGTGAAGGGCCTTTTTTGCGCAGGAAGTAGGCTTTTTGGTGCAGAAAAACAACAGGCCAAGCACCTGCCCACGGTGCTTTGTCGCTGACACCACGGCAAATCGTCATTGCGCCGCCACAACCTACCGCCTTTTTCCATGCGCTTTCACGGGGCGGTTCAGCAGCCACCCAGGCGGCGGGAGCCAGCGGTTGCAGGCACAAAAAGTCCACACCCCGTAGTAACCCTAGGCACTTGTTTTTCCATATGAAATTTCCAGTGAAAACCCTGTCAATTTTCGTCAAACCGAGTAAGCAAGCGGTCAGACCGAATTTCCAGAATACCGCTGTCAGCAAAGTCTCCAGACTTACTGAATGCTGACAATCTCGCAACATAAGGAGGCAAACAATGACTGATCCCATTGTTCAAAAAATCCAATCTCATCCTAAGTACCAGGAGCTGCGTGCCAAACGCAACCCGCTGGGTGTCACCCTAACCATCCTGATGCTGATCGTGTACTACGGGTACGTCGGTCTGATCGCATTTGACAAAGAGTTTCTGGCCGCGCCCCTGGGGCCTAACGGCGTAACCACCCTGGGGGTGCCCATTGGGTTGGGGGTGATTTTGTTCACCATCGGCATCACGGTGTACTACGTGCGGGTCGCCAATAACAAATTCGACACGCTGACCGAAGAACTACTCAAGGATGTGACCAAATGAAGCGCGTACCAAAGCATTTTGTCGGCCCCGCCCTGGCCCTGGCGGCCTTGGCCACCAGCCCGCTGGCACTGGCCGCTGGCGGTGACATTGGCGATGTCAATAAGCAGGCAACCAACTGGATTGCCATCATCATGTTTGGCGTATTCGTGGCGGCAACGCTGTGGATTACCAAATGGGCCTCGGGCCGCACCAAATCGGCCGCCGACTTCTATACCGCCGGGGGCGGGATTACCGGCTTCCAAAACGGTTTGGCGATTGCGGGCGACTACATGTCGGCCGCCTCCTTCCTGGGGATTTCCGCGATGGTGATGGCCACCGGCTACGACGGCATCATCTACTCCATCGGCTTTTTGGTGGGCTGGCCCATCATCACCTTCCTGATGGCCGACCGCCTGCGCAACCTGGGCAAATTCACCTTTGCCGACGTGGTGGGCTACCGCTTCAAGAACGGCCCCATCCGCTCGTTTGCCGCTTCGGGCACGCTGATCGTGGTGGCGTTCTACCTGATCGCCCAAATGGTCGGTGCCGGCCAGCTGATCAAACTGCTGTTCGGTCTGGACTACTGGATCGCCGTGGTGCTGGTGGGCGCGTTGATGATGATCTACGTGATGTTTGGCGGCATGGCGGCCACCACCTGGGTGCAGATCATCAAGGCGGTGATGCTGCTGTCGGGCGTGACCTTCATGGCCTTCATGGTGCTGGCCAAATATGGCTTCAGCCCCGAGGCGCTGTTTGCCGACGGCGTGCGCGTGCGCACCGAAGTGGCGGCCAACGCGGGCAAAACGCCGGAAGAAGCGGCCAAAGCCGGCCTGTCCATCATGGGCCCTGGCGGCTTCTTGAAAGACCCGATTTCGGCCATCTCCTTCGGCATGGCGCTGATGTTCGGTACCGCTGGTTTGCCCCACATCCTGATGCGCTTCTTCACCGTGCCCAACGCCAAAGAAGCCCGTAAATCGGTGGGCTGGGCCTCGGTGTGGATTGGCTACTTCTACATCCTGATCTTCATCATCGGCTTTGGTGCCATCACCTTGGTGCTGACCGATCCGACCATGGCCGACACTGCCAAGGGCGTGATCCACGGCGGCGCTGGTGCGGCCAACATGGCGGCAGTGCTGGTGGCCAAGACCGTGGGCGGCGACGTGTTCTACGGCTTTATCTCGGCCGTGGCGTTTGCCACCATCCTGGCCGTGGTGGCTGGCTTGACCTTGTCGGGCGCCTCCGCTGTGTCGCACGACTTGTACGCCACCGTGTTCAAGGGCGGCAAGGCCGATACCGCAGCCGAGCTGAAAGTCACCCGCATCACCACCTTTGCACTGGGCATCATCGCCGTGCTGCTGGGCATTTTGTTCGAGAAGATCAACGTGGCCTTCATGGTGGCCTTGGCGTTTGCCATTGCTGCATCGGCCAACTTCCCGGCGCTGATCATGTCCATCCTGTGGAAAAACTGCACCACCCGTGGCGCGGTGATCGGTGGCTTCATGGGCCTGGTCTCTTCGGTGGTGCTGACCATTGTTTCGCCCTCGATCTGGGTGGCTACCCTGGGCAATTCGCCTGAGTCGGTGCTGTTCCCCTACTCGTCGCCGGCGTTGTTCTCCATGCCGCTGGCCTTCTTTGGCGTGTGGTTCTTCTCGATCACCGACAAGAGCGCCCGTGCCGAAATCGACCGCGCTGGCTTCCCTGCCCAGCAAATCCGTTCGGAAACGGGCCTGGGCGCTTCGCAGGCTTCTAGCCACTAAGCACAGCGGCTGCGCACAACAAAAACCGGGCTTAGGCCCGGTTTTTTTATAGCTGGATGCGCTGATTAAATAAAGATTTCAAGAAGATTCATTGCAAAACGATTGTTTTATAAGCGCTAGGCGCTATGGTTATTGACAATCTTTACCGGCAGGCCGTTTGCAGCATCCGGTCGCTGGCCAGCACCATTTCCACCGCCTGGCCTGGCTGCTGGGCGCGATGGGCCGGATCGGGCAGCGCCACGCGCTCGCGGCTGGTGCAGTTGAGCACCTGGTGAATTTGCAGCATGCGCTCCGAGGGGTCTTTGATGAAGCGGTAAACGATGTACTCCACAATCGTGTCGCCCTCCTGCTGGTGCCGTCGGTACTGGCCATCGACCACGTCAAACTGGTTCACCGAGGGGGCCAGGTAGCTCCAGGGGCGAAAAAAATCTGGCTCACGGTATTCTTGAATCACCACCGAACCCTCTGGCAGCTGGCTGCGCTTGAAATCAAACCATGCATAGTCGTAATACGCCAAATACGCAAACATACCGCCCCCTGCCGCAATCGGAATAATCCATTTTGGCAGGCGATTTTTACTCAGCTTGCGCAGTAAATATCCAAATGCCCCGGTACACAAGCCAATAATAAAAACCCCAGCCAAATTCCAAATCATTTTTTATCTCCCTGACAAAAATGGGCTTTCCGCAGAAAGCCCATTGGTTAGCTATTTAATAAAACCTTGCACGCCAAGCTTTAAGGATAGCGTACACGGCGCACCATTTCCTGGATCTCTTCGCTGGGCTCTTCGCTGGCCAGCGAGACACCAATGGCCACGACGAAGTTGGTCACCGCACCGATCACGCCCACGGACAGGGGCGAGATGCCCATGATCCAATGCTCTGGCGTATTCGGGAAGGTGTTGGTGCCCGGAATAAAGAACCAGCCCAGGTACATAAAGATGTAGCCAATGGTCAGGGCCGCACCAGCCAGCATGCCGGCCACCGCGCCCTTGTTGTTCACGCGCTTGACAAAAATCCCCATGATCAGCGCCGGGAACAAGGTGGCAGCGGCCATGCCAAAGGCCAGCGCCACCGTTTGGGCGGCAAACCCAGGGGGATTCAAGCCCAACCACGTGGCCACGATGATGGCCCCGGTCATGGCCAGGCGGGCGTAGAGCATTTCCGTCTTCTCGGAAATGTGCGGCATCAGCGTGTTTTTCAGCAGGTCATGGCTGACCGCCGAAGAAATCGCCAGCAACAAGCCAGACGCTGTCGAAAGCGCGGCCGCAATACCACCGGCCGCCATCAGGCCAATAAGCCAGCCAGGCATGTTCGCCACTTCGGGCAAAGCCAGCACCAGGATGTCGTTGTTCACGGTCAGCTCGTTGCCTTCCCAACCACGCTCTTTGGCCGTGCCTTCAGCAAAGGTTTTGTTGCCCTCGTTGTAGAACTGGATGCGGCCATCCTTGTTCTTGTCATCGACTTTCAACAGACCAGTTTGCTCCCAGGTTTTGAACCATTCCGGGCGCTCGTCATAGGCCAGTGCCGGTTTGTCGGTGCCTTGGGGGTACACCGTCTCCAGCACATTCAAGCGGGCCATGGCCGCCAGCGAAGGCACGGTGGTGTAGAACAGCGCAATGAACACCAGCGCCCAGCCAGCCGACCAGCGGGCATCTTGAATATTGGGCACGGTGAAGAAGCGGATGATGACGTGCGGCAACCCAGCGGTGCCCACCATCAGCGTCAGCGTAAAGAGGAACATGTTCCACTTGTTGCTCACGTCGGCGGTGTAGTCCTGGAAGCCCAGATCGCGCACGACCAGGTTCATCTTTTCCAGCAGCGGCAGACCCGAAGCGGTGTGCTCACCAAACAAGCCCGTTTGCGGCAGGATGTGGCCGGTCATCATCAGCGACAGGTAAGCCGCCGGAATGGTGAACGCCAAAATCAGCACGATGTACTGCGCCACCTGGGTGTAGGTCACGCCCTTCATGCCACCCAGCACGGCGTAGAAAAACACCACCACCGAAGAAATCAGCAGACCGTTGGTGCTGCTCACCTCCAGGAAGCGCGAAAAAGCCACGCCAGCACCGGTCATCTGGCCGATCACATAGGTCAGCGAGATGATGAGCAAGCACCCCACGGCCACCACGCGGGCAGTTTTGGTGCCGTGGCGCTTGCCCACGAAATCGGGCACGGTGTAGGCACCAAAGCGGCGCATGTACGGGGCCAGCAAGGTGGCCAGCAGCACGTAGCCACCCGTCCAGCCCATGATGAACGAGGAGTTCACGTAGCCCACCGAGATCAAACCGGCCACCGAAATGAACGAGGCCGCCGACAACCAGTCCGCCGCCGTGGCCATGCCGTTCATCACCGGATTGACCTCCCCCCCGGCAATATAGAACTCGCGTGTGGATTTGGCCCGGGCCCACACCGCAATGGCGGTGTAAATGACAAACGAGCCAATCACAAAAGTAAAGTTAATCCAAAACTGGCTCATGGTTTATTCCTCCAAACCAAAATCTTTGTCCAGCTTATTCATGCGCCAGGCATAAAAAAAGATGAGTGCGAGAAACGTCAGAATGGAACCTTGCTGGGCAAACCAAAAGCCCATATCGGCCCCTCCAATTTTGATTCCCATGAGCAGGGGGCGCAGCAACATGCCAAAGCCATAAGAAACCAGCGCCCAAATACTAAGGCACAAGGCAATGAGTTTGACGTTCGCATGCCAATAGGCATGGTCTCGCTCGGTAAGTGGTTTTAACATTTTGTCTCCTGTTTAATTTAATAATCTATTACCGTATAAATTTTTCAATAAGATTATTTATTCAATGCATTAAAAAAGTAGTACCGCATTACTCAATGGTGAATGACCTCCATTTCCTTCGGCTTTGTCAAGTAATTGACATTGACTCTCTGCATAAGAAGGCAAAACGGTATCCGCTCCAGATGGACACCGTTTCACACCCGCCATCATTTGCCTTAAGCTTACGAAATTCTTACTTCTTGTAAGCAATGGCGACAAACCTAGGGAAAACTCGTAAAAAATATAAAAATTTAAAATAAACAACAACTTGCACACCCAAATACAGGATTTAAAATATTTTAGAATAGGTATTAATACTTAAATTCTTCAAAAGAAATCCACTTGACAGGTGTCTGCGCCACGTTCTATTTCTGGATAATTTTCCAGAAATACTAGAAAATCCACGAAATAATCCGCACCTTCTGCCCCTGAATTTATGACTGATTTTTCCGCCGCTGCCACCCCGATTACGGCCGACACTTCCGGCTTATTGGGCACCCCTTTATCGGCCCTGATTGCCCGCGCACCCTTGTGTTTGCCACCCGATGCCAGCATCCAAATGGGTGCCCAAGCGATGCGCGATGCGGGGGTGTCCTCTGTGCTGCTGATGCAGGGAGCGCAGCTGTGCGGCATCGTCACCGACCGCGATCTGCGCAACCGTGTGGTGGCCCAGGGCCTGTCCCCCGCCCTGCCGCTGCGCCAGATTGCCAGCACCGCCTTGCACAGCCTGCCGCCGCAGGCCAGCGCCCTGGATGCGCTGACGCTGATGGCGCAGCACAACATCCACCACGTGCCGGTGCTGGACCAGGCCCGGGTGCTGGGCATCGTCACCCCGCGCAATGTGGACGCGCGCCAAAGTCCCAGCGTGGTGCAATTGGCCCGGGGCATTCACAAGGCACCGGACATTGCCACCCTGGCCCAACTCAGTGCCCAGGTGCCAGCCCTGCAGCAAGCCCTGGTACACGGCGGGGCTGGGGCGCAGGGCATTGGCCGCATCGTCACCACGGTGACCGATGCCATCACCACCCGCTTGATTGCCCTGGCAGAGCAGCAGCTCGGGCCTGCGCCGGTGCCCTGGGTGTGGGTGGCCGCAGGGTCGCAGGCGCGGCAGGAGCAAACGGCCCGCACCGACCAGGACAACGCCTTGGTGCTGGCCGACGAGTACGACCCGGTGCAGCACGGCGCGTACTTCGCCGACTTTGCCCGCTTTGTCTGCGATGGGCTGGATGCCTGCGGCTACATCCATTGCCCCGGCGAGATGATGGCCATGAATGCGCAGTGGTGCCAACCGCTGGCGCAATGGCGGCGCTACTTTCGCAAATGGATTGACCAGCCTGAGCCCATGGCGCTGCTGCACAGCAGTGTGTTTTTTGACTTGCGGGCCGTGGCCGGGCACACGCCGCTGCTGACCCAGTTGCGCCAGGAAGAGCTCTCCCGCGCTCAGCGCAGCCAATTGTTTTTAGGGCATATGGTGGGCAATGCCCTGACCCAGCGCCCGCCGCTCAATTGGCTGGGCAACATTCGCCCCCTGCGCGGGCCTGCCCATGCCGGGTGCATTGATTTAAAGCACAGCGCCATTGCCCCCATGGTCGATTTGGCCCGCATTTACGCCCTGGCCGGGGGGCTGGAGGCCGTCAATACCCAAGAGCGCCTGGCCCAGGCCGGGGCGCTGGCCGGTGGCGAGGTCAGCGCCGCAGCCGCACAAGATTTGGGCGATGCGCTGGCCTTTATTGCCGCCGTGCGCTTGGTCCACCAAGCCCGCCAGGCCGATGCCCAGCAGCCCCCGGACAACTTTCTGCCGCTGGCCAAGCTGTCGCGCTTTGAGCGCCTGCAGCTCAAGCAGGCCTTCAAACTCATCCAGGCGCAGCAGGCGGTGCTGGCCAAGCGCTACCCCATCAGCCGCTGATGCCTGTGCCCGCCGTTCGATCGGATTCTTAATACTCTTAATACTTCAGGCGGGCAAAGTAGGTTTGCTGCGCCGCCTCGCGCGCTTGGCCCAGGGTGTGGATGCCCATGGCCTGCAGTTGCCCCAGCAGGTGCAGCCAGACCTCGGCCGTGACCATGGCATCGCCCAGCGCGGTGTGCCGCCCCAGCACGGGGATGCCAAAGCGCTCGGCCAGGGCTTCCAGGCGGTGCGATTCCTGGTGGGGATGCACCACAGCCGACAGCAGCAAGGTATCGAGCACCGGCTGGCGAAACGCGATCCCGGTGCGCGGCTCCAGCATCTGCAAAAACTTCATGTCGAACGCGGCGTTGTGCGCCACCAGCACGCTGTCTTCGGCAAAGCGCTGAAACACCGGCAGCACCGCCTCAATGCGCGGCTGGTCGGCCACCATCTCGGGGGTGATACCGTGAATGGGGATGCCCGCCTTGGGAATGCTGCGTCCGGGATGCACCAATTGGTCAAAATTCTCGTGCGCCAGCAATTTGCCATTGACGATGCGCACCGCACCAATTTGCAAAATCTGGTCGCCCCCAGACGGGTTCAGTCCCGTGGTTTCGGTATCAAACACCGTGTAGCGCAGGCTCGCCAGGGGCCGCTGCTCCCAGGCGCTGTCCGATTCTTCGTGCTGAAAAAGGTCAAAGTCGTAAAACTCGGGGCGGCTTTCAATGGCGGCCGTCTCCTCTGGGGCGCTGGGCACCGGCTCCAGCGGCAAGGCAAAGCGGAAAAAAGCCGTATGGCGCACCCGCTCGCGCTCAAACCACATTTGCCCCCGGTGGCGGGCCACCACTTCGCGCACCGACCAGGTGCTGTGGCCGCTGCCCACGGCCATGGGGTCCATCTCCCAGCTCATCACGGTTTCGGTGCTCATGGCGTGGCCCGTCCAGACCAAATCCAGGTGGGCGCGGGGCGCTTGCGCATCGTCGCTGGCCGGCTGCAGGCGCAGCTCTAGGCTGCGCACGGCAAATTCATCAACCAAACGCTGCCCCAGGTACTGCAAGACCTGGAGCAAGGAGTAGCTGTCCAGCCGCAGCCACAGCTCGTCAGGGGCCGGGGCAATCACCAAGGGGCAGGGCAGGCGCTCGGCCAAGTGGTGCTGGGCCGCCGCCAAAAATTCTTGCCCCAGCATCTCCTGCAATGGCCAACGCGCCTGCAGCGCCTGGGCCGAGCGGGCGGCCAGGGCATCAATGCGCTCGCCCATGCGGCCCATTTCTTCTTGCACCAAGTGCAGCAGCTGCTCGGGCAAGGGGCCATCGCCCGCTTGCTGGCGCAGTTGCTGCACGGCGTTGCGCATGGCCGCCAGGCTGGCGCGATTGCCTTCGGTCAGGCTGTGCAGCACGCTGTCGCGCTCATGCTCCTGGGCAAAGCTTTGCGTCACATCGTCCAGCAACAGCACAAAGCCCGACAGCGCCCTGCCCTGCTCGTTTTGCTGGGTCAGGACGGGGGTCATCTGCACGCGCAGCCATTGGCCCGAGGGGGTGTAGGTGACAAATTGCGCCACGGCCCGGCCCGTGCCCCGGGCCAAGCGCTGGCCAATGGTGTGCAGCGCATGCTGCATCAAGCCCCGGTCCAGCAGCGCATACACCGAGCGGCCCATGCCGACCACCGGGCCTTGGTGGGCCGCGCCCAACTCGGTGCGGGCGCGGTGGTTGTACAGCAGGATGCGGCCATCCAGGTTGCACACCAGCACCGATTGCTGCAGCTCGGCAATCAGGGCGGCCAGGCGGTCTTTCTCTTGCTGCACCCGCACGCTGGCCTGCTGCACCTGCTGGGCCATGTCTTGGCGCAAGCGGTCGCGCTGGGCGGCCAGGGTTTGCACCTGCTGGGCCAAGGCCTGGGCCAGCGGGCCGCGCCCCTGCAGGGGCGGGGCAAGCTCCATGGTGCAGGCCACCCGCACTTGCTCGGTCAGGCGGGCCAGCTGGCGCTGGGGGCGCTCCACCCCGTACCGCCAAGCCAGGCTGGCGGCGGCGGTGCCCACGGCCCACAGGCCGCCCCACAGCAGCACTTGCCCCGGCAGCGGCTGCGCCCCCAGCCAGGGCACCAGCAGGCCCAGCACCAGCAACACCCCCGCCCACAGGCTGCCCGCCCCGGCGATCACCCATACCCACTTGGCTTTTGCTTGCATGACGGCATTGTTTCCTTTATTCCCCGCGCAGGGGCTGATGAGATTAAAAAAGAGAGCGCTTACCGCTTTCAAATAAAGAGTTTCAAAGTCAAAAAATAAAAATACCTTTTAAAAATAAGCGGAACAAGCTATTTTTTATAAGGCAAGCAAATGGCGTAGCTTGGTAAACGCCATGGCCGCCATGACGGCATCGTTCAAGGCATCGTGCGCTTCGCGCGGGGGCAAGGCCAAATCGGCCAGCAAGGTGGTAAAGCGCAAATCAATCTCGACGTTGCCCTGCTGGTGGTGCGGCGGCAACTGGGCAAACTTGAAGTCGTGGTACAGGGCCGAGACTTCAATGCGCCGCTGCGGCAGGCCCAGGCCCAGGATGGGCACAATCGCGCGGTTGAGCATGGCCACGTCAAACTCCAGGTAATAGCCCACCAGCGGGCGGCTGCCAATAAAGTGCAGCAAGCGGCGCATGGCCTCGTCCAAGGGCAGGCCGTCTTGCAAATCTTGCTGGCGCAGGCGGTGCACACGCACGCTGTCGGCGCTGACTTGTTTGTCTGGGCAGATGAGCAGTTCCAAGCGCTGGCTGGTCAGGATTTTGTCGCCCACAATGCGCACCGCACCGACGGAGATGATGGCATCGGTGCGCGTGTTCAGCCCCGTGGTTTCGCAGTCCAGCGCCACCCATTCGTTGGGCGGTGGCGGCTCCAGCACACAGGCAAACTCTGCGGCCCGCAAACGCCGCCGCAGCCACTGGCGGCGCAGCTGGGCCCAGCGCGTTGGCAGCCAACCGGGCAGCTGCGCACTCATACCAAATCCAGGCGCAAGCGCTGGTGCAGCACGGCCTTGAAGCGTTTGACCACAGCCAGCGTGTCTTTGAGCAAATCGCGCTCCAGGCTGCTGAGGGTGCTGGGATCGACATTGCCGCTGATGGGGCGGTGCAGCGCCCACTCGTGCAGCCCTGCCTGCAGGCGCAGCCCCATCAAAAAGTACAGGCTTTCTTGCAATTCCTGGCCCAGCTTTGGGTCCAGCACCTGCTGGGCGACCAGCGCATCCAGGCGCTCGGCCGTGCTGGTGGCCCCAATCCCCTGGGCCAGGGCCAGGCTGCGCACGCCGTGCACGATGGGAAACAGCCCGGCTTTTTTCAAATTCACCTGCTCGGTCCCATCGCGCCCCAGCAAGCGCCCCCACCAGCTGGCGGGGCTGCCAAAGGCATCCACCGCTGCGGCAAAGCGGGCCACTTGCACGTCGCTGTCTAAGGTAAACGCCTGCAGGTTGTCGCGCACCTGGGTGAGCAAATGCGCATCGCCCGCCACGGCCAGGGCATCCAGAAAAATGCCCAGGTGCATTAAATCGTCGGCCCCCTCGGGCACCAGCAGCCAGCGCTTGAGCCGCTGGGTAAATTCTTTCACCGTGCCGCGCCAGGCCGGGTTGTTCAGCATGATGCGGCCCGGGCATTCGGGGTAGCCAAAGCGGGCCAGCGCATCAGAGAACTGCTGGCAAATCTCGGCCAGGTTGTGCGGCGGTTGGTAGCCATCGCGCAGCAGCAGGCCATTGTCTTGGTCGGTTTTCAAAAGCTGCTCGCCCCGGCCTTCGCTGCCCATGACAAACAAACAGCTATTGGCCTGCAAATCGCTGGGCGCAATCATCCCCCAGGCGCGTTCAAACAGGCGGGTGTTGAGCTGCTGCACCAGCCGCGTCATCAGGCCAATGCGCATGCCGCCCCGGTGCAAGGCGGCGATCAGTTGCGTAATCAAGGCGGCGGCGTGCTGCAAATCTTCTAGCGTGCTCGCCTGCTCAATTTGCACGCCCACCAGGTGCGATTGGTTGGCCACAAAACTGAACAAATCCAGCGCCCGCAGCAGGCCTTGCACCTGGCCGGCTTCATCGACCACCACCACCCGATGCACCCGGGCGCGCAGCAGCACGGCCATGGCATCGCCAATGGTGTCGCTGGCCTGCACGGTGACCACCGGGTACACGGCCAAATCCCCCACGGGCAAGCGGTCCAGCGGCCGGCCATCGAGCACCGCATGCTGCAGCGAGGTGGCGGTAAAAATCCCCAGGCCTTGCGCCCCCCGGCTGGGGTCTTCGACCAGCACGCTGGTGGTGCGCTGGTCTTTGAACACCTGGGCCACTTGCACAATGCTGGCGCTGGCGGGCACCGTGTGCGCCGGGCGCAAGTAGGCTTGATCGACCCGGGCCATCAGCAGCGACTGGGTTTCATGCTCTTCGGCCCGCTGGGCCAGGGCGCTCAATTTGTTGCCCAGATCCGAGAACAGCAGCGCCCCAAAGGTGGCATTGCGGGCAATCAGCTCTTGCACCGTGGCGCGGGCCAGTTGGTACACCAGCACCTCCTCGGCCGCGACAAAGCGGCTGCTGGCGCGGCCCGCGACCAGGCTTCGGCCATCAAAGCAATCGTCCGGGCCAAAGGTGGCCTGCACCTCGTCACCGTCCATTTGCGTGACGTAGCCTTTGATGATGACGAACAGGTGGGTGGTCTCGGCCCCCACCTCCAGCACCACCGCCTGGGGCTGGAAGTAGGCAATATCGACGTTGCTGCGCACCAGCGCTTGCTCGTCGGTCGAGAGACAGTCAAACGGCGAGGCCGAGAAATTAAAGGCATTGGGCATAGTGCCAACGATTCAACCGGGCCAGGCTTGCACCACGCTTGCAAAACCTGCGGGCCGGCGGCTTACGGACTAGCGACTTACCCTAGGCGCTTGGCCAGCACTGCCCGTGCCACGCGCGAGCCGTTGGGGCGGCCCAGGGAGTCGCTGATGAACTGGCCCGCGTCGATGAGCTTGTCCAAATCAATGCCCGTTTCAATGCCCATGCCGTGCAGCATGAACACCACATCCTCGGTTGCTACGTTTCCGGTAGCTCCTTTCGCATACGGACAGCCGCCTAAGCCCGAAACAGACGATTGAAAGTTCCACACCCCAACGGAGACTGCGGCCAAGGTATTCGACAGCGCCTGCCCATAGGTGTCGTGAAAGTGGCCGCTGATGTGCTCCAGGTCGTAGTGCTTGAGCGTGGCCTCAATCGCCCGGCGCACCGATAGCGGGTTGCCCACACCAATCGTGTCGGCCACATCCACGCGCTGCACGCCAATGCCCTTCATCAGCCCGGCCAGGTAGCTGACCTGTTCCGGGGCAATCTCGCCCTCGTAGGGGCAGCCCACGGTGCAGCTCATGGCGCCGCGCACGGCGATGCCGGCGGCCAGCGCGGCCTCGACCACCGGGGCAAAGCGCTCGATGCTTTCGGCAATGCTGCAGTTGATGTTTTTCTGGCTAAAGGCCTCGCTGGCCGCGCCAAACACCACGATTTCATCGGGGCGGGTGGCGATGGCCGCTTCAAAGCCTTTCAGGTTGGGGGTGAGCACCGAATAGCGCACATCCGCGCGGCGTTCAATGCCGGCCATGACCTCGGCGTTGTCGGCCATCTGCGGCACCCACTTGGGGCTGACAAAGCTGGTGACCTCAATCTCTTTCAGGCCCGCCTCTTGCAGGCGCTGCACCAGCTCGATTTTGATGGCCGCCGGCACGGGCTGCTTTTCGTTTTGCAGCCCGTCGCGCGGGCCGACATCAATGAGGCGCACTTGGGTGGGATAACTCATGCAACAACTCCTTGCGTGAAAGGTTTACGCCGTTTTCAAACTGAGCAGCTCATCGCCCTCGGTCACCTGGTCGCCGGGGGCAAAGAGCAGCTCGACCACCTCGCCATCGGCCGGGGCGGCCACGGTGTGCTCCATCTTCATGGCTTCCATCACCGCCAGGGGCTGGCCCTTGGTGACTTTGTCGCCCGCCTTAACAGCAAACGACACCACCTTGCCCGGCATGGGGGCCGTCAGGCGGCCACCTTCGTTGCCGCTTTGGCCGGCGTGGGCCAGCACATCCAGCTCGGTGATTTGGGTGGCACCGCGGCGGGTGAACAGGTATTCGGTTTCGCCCAGGGCGTAGTCAAACACGCGCTCGCGCAGGCTGCCAAAGCGCAAGTCCATGCTGCCATCGTCGTTGAGGGTGGCCGCCAGGGGCTGGAAGTCGCCCGTGCCCACTTGCAGTTGCAGGCCGTCGCGCGCATAGCGCAGGGTGGCCACCACCGGCTCGCCCTGGTATTGCAGGTCGATGCGGCGGCTGGCCGCGCCGTGCGAGTGAAAACCATCGGTGCGGCTGAACGGGTCGGCGCTTTGCTGGGCCTGTTCGGTGAGCACGGTCTGCGCCACCGCAGCGGCCACGGCCAGCTCTAGGCCCAACTTGTCTTGGTTGAACAGCACCTCGCGCTCGCGCTCGATCAGCGCCGTGTCCAGCTTGGCCTGGGCAAAGGCATCGCTGGCCAGCACGTAGCGCAAAAATTGCACGTTGGTGGCCAGGCCGACAATGTGCGTTTGCGCCAGCGCGGCATCCAGCCGGGCCAGGGCCTGCGCCCGGTCATCGCCATGCACGATGAGCTTGGCGATCATCGAGTCGTAGAAGGGGCTGATGGCATCGCCCTCGCGCACGCCGTCGTCAAAGCGAATATCGCTGCGGGCAAAGGCGCTGTGTGCGGGCTTGCGGTAGATGGCCAGGGTGCCGGTGGCAGGCAAAAACTGGTTGTCCGGGTTTTCGGCGCAGATGCGCGCCTCGATGGCGTGGCCGATGATCTTCAGCTCGTCCTGGCGCTTGGGCAGGGGCTGGCCCGCAGCCACGCGCAGCTGCCACTCGACCAGGTCTTCGCCGGTGATGGCTTCGGTCACGGGGTGCTCCACCTGCAGGCGGGTGTTCATTTCCATGAAGTAAAACTTCATCTGCTCGGGGTGCTCGTAGCCGCCGGGCTGCTCGACGATGAATTCCACCGTGCCCGCGCCCACATAGCCCACGGCCTGGGCAGCGGCCACGGCGGCCTCACCCATCTGGCGGCGCAGGGCCTCGGTCATGCCGGGGGCGGGGGCTTCTTCCAGCACTTTTTGGTGGCGGCGCTGCACCGAACAATCGCGCTCGAACAGATAGACGCAGTTACCGTGGCTGTCGCCAAACACCTGGATTTCAATGTGGCGCGGGCGCAGCACGTATTTTTCGACCAGCACGGCATCGTTGCCAAAGCTGTTGATGGCTTCGCGCTGGCAGCTGGCTAGGGCGGCGGCGAAGTCTTCGCTTTTCTCCACCAAGCGCATGCCTTTGCCGCCGCCACCGGCGCTGGCCTTGATGAGCACGGGGTAGCCAATGCGGTCGGCCTCGCGCTGCAGCAAGGCGGGGTCTTGGTCTTCGCCCTGGTAACCGGGCACCAGGGGCACACCGGCTTTGTCCATCAGGCGTTTGGATTCGGCTTTCAGGCCCATGGCCTGAATGGCGCTGGCCGGTGGGCCAATGAACACCAGCCCAGCGGCCGCGCAGGCGTTGGCAAAGTCTTCGTTCTCCGACAAAAAGCCGTAGCCGGGGTGAATCGCCTGCGCCCCGGTGGCCTGGGCCGCGGCAATGATGCGCTGCCACTGCAGGTAGCTGTCTTTGGGGGCGCTGCCGCCAATGTGGATGGCCTCATCGCAGGCGGCCACATGCTTGGCATTGGCATCGGCGTCCGAATACACGGCAACGGTTTGCACGCCCAGGCGGCGGGCCGTGGCGGCCACGCGGCAGGCGATTTCACCGCGGTTAGCGATCAGGATTTTTTTAAACATAGGAAACTCAAAACTTTCAGTGTTTTTGGCCTCTAGCCCTTATGTAAAAAGCGCTAGCAGCTATGTATTTAATATCAGAACGTGTTTGCGATCTCCGCGCGAAGGTGTGCGGGATGCGGATCGGGATGGGCTGCAAGGCGCAAACCACAGACATAGCGCTAGCTATGGCGAGGATTTGCAACGCCGCAGACCGCCCGAGGCCGCGACTGCACATCCGCGAGGAGGTCGTAAACACGTTCTTAACCCAGCCAATTGGGCTTGCGCTTGTTCAAAAAGGCTTGCACGCCCTCTTTGCCCTCGGCGCTGGCGCGGATGTCGGCAATGCATTCGACGGTGCGGGCGACCAGCGCGGCGTTGATCTCGCGCCCGGCCACGTCATCGACCAGCCGCTTGCAGGCGCGCACGGCGGCCGGGCCGGCTGAGAGCAGGTGCTTGAGCAGGCCATCGACGGCGCTGTCCAAATCGTCGGCCGCCACCACCTGATGCACAAAGCCGATGCGCAGCGCCTCGGCCGCATCAAAGCGCTCGCCGGTCAAAAAGTAGCGCTGCCCAGCACGGGTGCCCATGGCCCGCAGCACGTAGGGGGCGATGGTGGCGGGGATCAGGCCAATCTTCACTTCCGACAGGCAAAAGTGCGCCTCCTGCACCGCCACGGCCATGTCGCAGGCGGCCACCAGGCCCATGCCCCCGGCGTACACATCGCCCTGCACGCGGGCGATGGTGGGGTGCGGGCAGGTGGCAATGGTGTGCAGCATGGCGGCCAGCTTGCCCGCGTCGGCCAGGTTTTCTTCGCGGGTGTAGTCGGCCATGGCCCGCATCCAGTTGAGGTTGGCCCCGGCGCAAAAGGCCGGGCCTTCGGCGGCCAGCACCACGGCGCGGACATCGTCACGCTGGCCGACTTCGGCAAACGCGGCGGTGATTTCGGCAATCACCACATCGCTGAAAGCGTTGCGGATTTCCGGCTGGCTCAAGGTGAGGGTGGCAACCCCGGCATTCACGGAAGTGATGATGGAACGGGTCATGGTTCGGCTCCTTGTTTCAACGTAGCGGTTACATGCGGAAGACACCGAACTTGGTGTCCTCAATCGGTGCATTGCGCGTGGCCGCCAAGCCCAGCGCCAGCACGCGGCGGGTGTCGGCCGGGTCGATCACACCATCGTCCCACAGGCGGGCGCTGGCGTAGTAGGGGTGGCCTTGGTCTTCGTACTGCTGGCGGATGGGGGCTTTGAAGGCTTCTTCTTCTTCAGCGCTCCATTGGCCGCCCTTGGACTCGATGCCGTCGCGCTTGACGGTGGCCAGCACGCTGGCTGCCTGCTCGCCACCCATAACGGAAATGCGCGCGTTGGGCCACATCCACAAAAAGCGTGGGCTGTAGGCGCGGCCACACATGCCGTAGTTGCCCGCGCCAAAGCTGCCGCCAATGATGATGGTGAATTTGGGCACGCTGGCCGTGGCCACCGCCGTGACCAGCTTGGCACCGTGGCGGGCGATGCCCTCGTTTTCGTACTTGCGGCCCACCATAAAGCCGGTGATGTTCTGCAAAAACACCAGCGGAATCTTGCGCTGGCAGCACAGCTCGATGAAGTGCGCCCCTTTCTGCGCCGATTCGCTGAACAAAATGCCGTTGTTGGCGATGATGCCCACCTGCATGCCCTCAACGCGGGCAAAGCCGCACACCAAGGTGCTGCCAAAGCGGGCTTTGAATTCGTCAAACGCGCTGCCATCGACCAGGCGGATGATGATTTCGCGCACATCAAACGGCTTGCGCGTGTCAGTGGGAATCACGCCGTACAGCTCTTTGCTCTCAAAAAGAGGAGCTACAGGCGCTTTATCACCGGGGTTTTGCACCTTGTTTTTATTCAAATTGCTGACGGCACGCCGGGCCAGTGCCAACGCGTGCAGATCGTTCTCGGCCAGGTGGTCGGCCACGCCCGACAGGCGGGTGTGCACATCGCCGCCGCCCAGGTCTTCGGCGGTGACGACTTCGCCGGTGGCCGCTTTCACCAGCGGCGGGCCGCCCAAAAAGATGGTGCCCTGGTTCTTCACGATGATGGATTCATCGCTCATGGCCGGCACATACGCGCCGCCGGCGGTGCAGCTGCCCATGACCACGGCAATCTGCGCGATGCCCTGGGCGCTCATGTTCGCCTGGTTGTAGAAGATGCGGCCAAAGTGGTCGCGGTCGGGGAACACGTCGTCCTGGTTGGGCAGGTTGGCCCCGCCCGAATCGACCAGGTAGATGCACGGCAGCTGGTTTTGCTGGGCGATTTCTTGCGCGCGCAAATGTTTTTTCACCGTCATGGGGTAATAGGTGCCGCCTTTGACGGTGGCATCGTTGCACACCACCATGCAATCGACCCCGGCCACGCGGCCAATGCCGGCAATCAGGCCCGCGCCGGGCGCGGCGTTGCCGTACATGTTCATCGCCGCCAGCGGGGCAATCTCGAGGAAGGGCGTACCGGGGTCGAGCAATTGCTGCACGCGGTCGCGCGGCAGCAGCTTGCCCCGGCCCAGGTGCTTGGCGCGGGCGGCTTCGCCACCGCCTTGGGCAATTTTTTCGCACTGGGCGCGCAGGTCATCGACCAGCGCCTGCATCGCGGCGGCGTTGGCCTGAAAATCCGCCGAGCGCGGGTTGAGCTTGCTGGTCGTCATAGAGAACCTCCTTCAGAAGAAAATAATTTTTCGCACATTTGCGCTGCGCCAGCGGAAAAACCACCTTGCCCAGCGCTAACAATCACGTTATGCACACTGTCGAAACCGTCTTGTTGGTACTGATGCTGGGGGCCTTGACCGGCATTGCCGCGCGTTACGTGCGGGCCATTCCCCTGCCGCTGATTCAAATTGCCCTGGGGGCGCTGATTGCCTGGCCGCAAGATGGCCTGCACATTGCCTTTGACCCCGAGCTGTTTTTGCTGCTGTTCATTCCGCCGCTGCTGTTTGCCGACGGCTGGCGCATTCCCAAGCGCGAATTTTTTGCCCTGGCCAAGCCGATTTTGCTGCTGGCCTTTGGCCTGGTGTTCATCACCGTATTTGGCCTGGGCTACCTCATTCACTGGCTGATTCCCAGCATTCCGCTGACCGTGGCCTTTGCCCTGGCCGCCGTGGTCTCGCCCACCGATGCGGTGGCCGTCTCGGCCATTTCGCGCAACCTGGGCATGCCCAGCAAGACCATGCACCTGCTGGAGGGCGAGTCGCTGCTGAACGATGCCTCGGGCCTGGTGGCACTGAAATTTGCTGTCGCCGCCACGCTGACCGCCGGTTCGTTCAGCTGGGAAAACGCCGCCAAAGATTTCACCTGGATGTCGGTGGGCGGCCTGGGGCTGGGCGCTTTGATGGGCTGGGGCTTTAGCCGTGGGCGCGACATGGTCACCCGCCGCGTGGGCGATGTGGCCGCCACGCAGATGGTGCTGCTCCTGATTTTGTTGCCCTTTGCGTCTTATATCATGGGCGAATACATAGGAGTGTCTGGTATTTTGTCCGCCGTGGCTGCGGGTATAGCTACCAATTTTGCCGATCTGGACCGCAGCAACTTCATCTCGGAGCGCCTGCAGACCGAAGGCACCTGGAGCATGGTCGAGGCCGCCTTTAACGGGGCCATCTTTTTGCTGCTGGGGCTGCAGCTGCCCTCCATCATTGGCGAGACGCTGCGCGGCGCAGCGCACCGCGATGTCTGGCTGCTGCTGGGCTATGTGGCCGCCATCTCGTGCGCCCTGCTGGCGCTGCGCTGGGCCTGGCTGATGCTGGGCGTGCGCAGCTCGCTGCACAAGGCGCACCGCCAAGGCCGCATGGTCGAGCGCCCCAGCGCCTTGCTCACCCTGGCCACCACCGTGGCGGGCATTCGCGGTGCGGTGACGCTGGCCGCGGCGCTGTCGATTCCCACCCATTTGGCCAATGGCCGCGTCTTTCCCGAGCGCAATTTGCTCATCTTTTTGGCCACAGGGACGATTTTGTTCACCCTGGTGCTGGGCAGCATCGTGCTGCCGCTGTTGCTGCGCCGCATTCCGCCGGTGGAAGACACCCAGGCCCAGCACGAAGAGCGCCTGGCCCGCACCGCCGCCTGCCAAGCGGCCATTGCCAGCCTGGCCCTGCCCGAGGACCAGGCCCAGCAGCACAGCGCCCAGTGGCTGGCCCAGCACCAGGAGGTGGCCGGGCGCATTACCCAGGAGTACCGCAACCGCATCCAGCTGCTGGACGAAAGCGGCGTGGCCAACACCCCCGAGGCGCAAAGCGATAGCCCCGAGGTGGTGCATGAGCGGCGCTTGCGCTACCTGCGCGAGATTGAGCTGCGCCTGCACTGCATTCAGGTCGAGCGCAACACGCTGTACGCCGAGCGCCAGGCGCACCGCATCAACGACGAGATGCTGCGCTCCATGGTCAGCGAGCTGGACATGTCCGAAGTCTCGCTGCGCAAACGCTTGGCCGTGGCCCGCCGTGCGGTGGGCCTGCCACCGCTGGAAGGGCATTGAACCAACGCTGCGCTGCGCAACAGGACGACGACGGCAGAGGGTCATGCCGTTTGTTCCGGCTGCAACTGCAGCTGCTGCATCATGGTTTCGCGGATTTTGAATTTCTGAATCTTGCCGGTCACCGTCATGGGGAAGGCCTCGACAAAGCGGATGTAGCGCGGCACTTTGTAGTGGGCAATCTGGCCTTGGCAGAAGGCGCGGATGTCGTCCTCGGTCACGCTTTGGCCGGGCTTGGCGATGATCCAGGCGCACAGCTCCTCGCCGTAGCGGCTGTCGGGCACGCCCACCACCTGCACGTCCTGCACCTGGGGGTGGCGGTAGAGAAATTCTTCAATCTCGCGCGGGTAGAGGTTCTCGCCGCCGCGAATCACCATGTCCTTGATGCGCCCGACGATGTTCACATAGCCCTGCGCGTCCATCACCGCCAGATCGCCGGTGTGCATAAAGCCCTCGTCGTCGATGGCTTCGCGGGTTTTTTCGGCATCACCCCAATAGCCGTGCATGACGGAATAGCCTTTGGTACACAGCTCGCCCGTCTCGCCCGGTGCCACGATGGCCCCCGTTTCGGGGTGGATGATTTTCACCTCCAGGTGCGGCTGCACCAGGCCGACGGTGGAGACGCGCTTATCCAGCGGCGTGTCGGTGGAGCTTTGGCAGCTCACCGGGCTGGTTTCGGTCATGCCGTAGGCAATGGTCACCTCGGTCATGTGCATATCGGCCTGCACGCGCTTCATCACCTCGATCGGGCAGGGGCTGCCGGCCATGATGCCGGTGCGCAGGGTGGACAGGTCAAACTCTTTGAAGCGCGGGTGGTCCAGCTCGGCAATGAACATGGTGGGCACGCCGTGCAGACCGGTGCATTTTTCGGCCTGCACGGTCTCCAGCACGGTGAGCGGGTCAAAACCGTCGTTCGGGTAAACAACGGTGCTGCCGTGGGTAAAGCAGGCCAGATTGCCCAGCACCATGCCAAAGCAGTGGTACAGCGGCACGGGAATGCACAGGCGGTCAGCCGCCGTCAGCTTCATGCACTCACCGATGAAAAAGCCGTTGTTCAAAATGTTGCGGTGCGTGAGCGTCGCCCCCTTCGGGAACCCCGTGGTGCCGCTGGTGAACTGGATGTTGATCGGGTCGGTGTTGCTGAGCGTGGCGGCCACGGCATCGACCTGCGGATCGTCGGCCTGGCCCTTGGCCAGCCAGTCGGAAAAACGCAGCATGCCCGGCTGGTTCGCCCCTTGCCCGGCAACATCAATCCACACCACCGTGCGCAGGCTGGGCAGGCGCTTGGCCGCCAGCATGCCGGGCATGCAGCGGCCCAGCTCCGGGGCCAGCTCGCGCAGCATGCCCAGGTAGTCGCTGGTCTTGAATTGCGCCATGGTCACCAGCGCCTTGCAGCCGACCTTGTTCAGCGCGTACTCCACCTCAGCGGTGCGGTAGGCCGGGTTGATGTTCACCAAAATAATGCCCACCTGCGCCGTGGCCAGCTGCATCAGCACCCATTCGGCGTTGTTGTGCGACCAGATGCCCACCCGGTCGCCCTTTTCCAGGCCCGATTGCAGCAAGGCGCTGGCCAGTTGGCGCACCGCCCGATGCAAACCGGCATAGGTATAGCGCAGCCCCTGGTGGCGGCTGACCAGGGCCTCGCGCTCGCCCTGGCGGCGGGCCATGTCGGCAAAAAAGTCACCGATCGTGGCTTCAATCAACGGGGTGTCCGTCGCCCCAAAAGCGTGGCTGGCAGACAAGGCGGTGGCAGGGCTGGTCATGGCAAATCTCCGGAATTTTTTTGTTCTCGGCCCCCAAGGGGCAGCGCACGCGCCCCGCAGAGGGTGGCGGCTCACGGGCAGACAGGGGCGCAGAATCACTTTCAGAATACGGGTAAGCCCCGCTCAGATGGGGCCAGCAGGGTTGCAATAATTGCCACCTATGGAAGTCCCTTACCCGTCTGCTTCGCCCCCACTGCCACCACCTGCGGCGGCCCATGTTGTCCCGGCCGGCTTGGGTGCGCCCCATCCGGCACTCACGCCAATGGCCTTTGTGCAGGCCGTGGTGCAAGCCTACCAACAGCGTGGCTTGTCCCCCGCCAGCGCCCTGGCAACGGCACAAATTGCGCCAGAAGCCGTGCAGCACCAGCACGCCCGCATTACCGCCTTGCAAATGGAGCTGCTCTGCGCCCACGCCATGCGCGAGCTGGACGATGAGGCGCTGGGCTGGTTCTCGCGCCGCCTGCCCTGGGGCAGCTACGGCATGCTGGCGCGTGCCAGCATCTCCAGCCCCAACCTGGGGCTGGCCATGGCCCGCTGGTGCCGCCACCACAACCTGCTTACCGACGACATCGCCCTGCAGCTGCACCACGATGGCCCCCAGGCCCGCATTGAGCTGCGCACCCTGCGCCCCCTGGGAGCGATGCAGGAGTTTTGCCTGCTGTCGGTGCTGCGCAACCTGCACGGGCTGGCCAGCTGGTGGGTGGACCACCCGATTCCTTTGCTGCAGGCGCGTTTTCCCTTTCCTGCCCCGGCCCATGCGCCGGTGTATGAGGTGCTGTTCCAGGCCCCGGTGGTGTTTGCTGCCCCGGTGACCAGTTTTTCCTTCGCCGCCGATTGGCTAACCATTCCCCTGGTGCGCGATGAGGCGGCGCTGACCGCCATGCTGCAACGGGCGCTGCCCATTCAGGTGCGGCCCTACCGCCCCAGCCACAACCTGGTGCAGCGTGTGCGCCAAGCACTGGCCGCCCATGCCTATTGCGGGCATACGGCCGAAAGCCTGGCCGAGCTGCTGCACCTGGCCCCGCGCAGCCTGCACCGGCAGCTGCAGCAGGCGGGCACCTCGCTACAACAATTGAAGGACGAGGTGCGCCGGCAAAAAGCCTGCGCCCTGCTGCTGCGCACCGACATGCCGCTCAAGCGCATTGCCCAAGCCTGCGGCTTTGCCAGCGAAAAAAGCTTTGGCCGCGCCTTTGCCCACTGGCTGGGCATGCCACCCCAGCAGTTCCGCGCGGCGCAGCGGCCATGAAGACGATTCTTCAGGCGCGCTGCGCCGCTTTTGTGTCGATAGCTGCTTTTTTTTCTTTTTTTAAGGCGGCTGGCCGGGACTCGCCCCGGCGGGCGACTAACTTTCTTGCCCGCGCAAGAAAGTCAGCAAAGAAGGCGTGCTGCGCAACTTGCGCCGTAAAACTCGCTTCGCGCCCTGCGGGCGCTGCGCTCAGACAGCTACGGCGAGCTAGCCCGGATATTTCACCGTAGTAGAGCCACAAACGAGTACGGCATTGCCCTTGTGTGCCCGAAAATC
>NZ_JBHSEY010000013.1:0-44589 GCF_042654745.1 Comamonas denitrificans | reverse complement strand
GCGCTGCTCCTGGTGGTGGCCTTCGCCCTGGGCCTGCCGTGCTCCTGCGCCCCACCTGGGCCAGTGGCTTGCCCACTGCCTGCCGTGCGGTGCCCAGAGGGGGCGCGGTGGGATTTATTTCGCGCTGCGGTTTCTGGTGAGCGGGGATTGCACCAGAGGGAATAACTGGCCCGGCCTGCTCATTCATGCCCATATCTTTGCCATTGCCATTGCCATTGCCATTGCCATCGCCCTGAAATCTGCGCCAGTGTTTGCCACTGCTGGCCGTAGCTTGCGCTGACCCTAGGGGGATGATGGCTGCCAGCGTCACGTTGCTGGGCTACCGCCTGTGCTGGTGCTTGGGCTGGTGGCCCTAGGCGCTGCTCCTGGTGGTGGCCTTCGCCCTGGGCCTGCCGTGCGGCCGTAGCTTGCGCTGACCCTAGGGGGATGATGGCTGCCAGCGTCACGTTGCTGGGCTACCGCCTGTGCTGGTGCTTGGGCTGGTGGCCCTAGGCGCTGCTCCTGGTGGTGGCCTTCGCCCTGGGCCTGCCGTGCTCTTGTGCCCCACCTGGGCCAGTGGCTGGCCCACTGACTGCCGTGCGGTGCCCATAGGGGGCGCGGTGGGATTTATTTCGCGCTGCAGTTTCTGGTAAGCGGGGACTGCACCAAAGGGAATAACTGGCCCGGCCTGCTCATTCATGCCCATATCTTTGCCATTGCCATTGCCATTGCCATTGCCATCGCCATCGCCATCGCCATCGCCATCGCCATCGCCATCGCCCTGAAATCTGCGCCAGTGTTTGCCGTTGCTGGCCGTGGCTTGCGCTGGCCCTAGGGGGATGATGGCTGCCAGCGTCACGTTGCTGGGCTACCGCCTGTGCTGGTGCTTGGGCTGGCGGCCCTAGGCGCTGCTCCTGGTGGTGGCCTTCGCCCTGGGCCTGCCGTGCTCCTGCGCCCCACCTGGGCCAGTGGCTGGCCCACTGCCTGCCGTGCGGTGCCCAGAGGGGGCGCGGTGGGATTTATTTCGCGCTGCGGTTTCTGGTGAGCGGGGATTGCACCAGAGGGAATAACTGGCCCGGCCTGCTCATTCATGCCCATATCCTATGCACTTTATGCATAACTACGAGGCAACGATGCGCACGCCTGCGGCTCTTGGTTTTGTCGTGGCTTAGTTGTCTTTTGCCTTGATTTGCTTAATAAATAAGCAAAAAATCGCCTTTCGGCATGGTTTTGCCCCCATTTGCCCCCAATGCCCCCAAAAAAAACTAGTTTGCCCCCAAGATTTTTGGGGGCAGTTTTATTGTTTTAAATCATGCACTTAGATGCTGTTTTTCCATTTGCCCCCAATGCCCCCAACTTTTTTGAACGATAGCCCGAGGAAACCTAGAGATGCTTGCCGGGTGGCTTGCTTTTGTTATGCGATTTATGCATAAAGGTACTCCCTGGGGGGTGTCGTGTGCGGGTCATGCTGCCGCGTTGTGGCGCTGTTGCGTGGGGTGCTATAGGGGGTTCCGCTGTTTTTCTGGGGCCAAGACCACGGCCCCGCGCGTTTGTGGGTGCTAAAAGGTACTCCTAGCGGGGGGGTGTAGGCGGGTCGTGCTACCGCGTTGTAGCGCTAATGGGTGGTGAAAATAAACGGTGAATGGTGAACAGCCAACCAACGACAGGCGGGGTAGCAAAAATTTTGTTTACCCCTTTGTTTACCCCTTGGCGGTGGTCATGAAAAACGGGCTGTGCAAGATTCTTGCTAAGTCTTTGTTTTTATTGGCCCGCCTGGCTGGGCTCGAACCAGCTACCTATTGCTTAGAAGGCAATTGCTCTATCCGGATGAGCTACAGGCGGATGATTTAAAAAATAAACCCTGGTACTTGCGCAAAGTAGCAGGGTTTATTGGTTGTTTTGGTGCCGGAGACATGAATCGAACACGCGACCTTCTCATTACGAATGAGCTGCTCTACCAACTGAGCTACACCGGCGAAAGACCGTAATTATAACGAGTTTTTATCTGCTTCCAGGTGGTACTGGGTGACGCGCTCGACTTCGTTTTTGGAGCCGAGAACGACGCTGACACGCTGGTGCAGCTGGGTGGGCTGCACTTCCATGATGCGTTGGCGGCCATCGGTGGCCAGGCCGCCAGCTTGTTCCACCAGCCAGGCCATGGGGTTGGCCTCGTACATCAGGCGCAGCTTGCCCGGTTTGTTCGGTTCGCGCTTGTCCCAGGGGTACATGAAGATGCCGCCCCGGCACAGGATGCGGTGCACGTCGGCCACCATGGCGGCGACCCAGCGCATGTTGAAGTCCTTGCCGCGTGGGCCATCTTTGCCGGCCAGCACTTCATCGATATAGCGCTTCACGGGGGCATCCCAGTGGCGCATGTTGGACATGTTGATGGCAAATTCTTTGGTGTCTTCGGGGATGCGTACGTTCTCTTGCGTGAGGATGAACGAGCCTTGCTCGCGGTCCAGGGTGAACATCGAGACACCGTCGCCTACCGTCAGCACCAGGGTGGTTTGCGGGCCGTAGATGCAATAACCAGCCGCCACTTGCTTGGTGCCCGGCTGGAAGAAGTCGCTGTCGTGTACGCCAGGGTGGCCTTCGGGTTTTTTTAGCACGCTGAAGATGGTGCCAATGGACATGTTGATGTCGATGTTGCTGGAGCCGTCCAGTGGGTCAAACATCAGCAGGTATTCGCCCTGGGGGTAGCGGTTGGGCACGACGTAGATGCCTTCCATCTCTTCGCTGGCCATGGCCGCCAAGTGGCCGCCCCATTCGTTGGCTTCAATCAAGGTTTCGTTGGCGATGATGTCCAGCTTTTTCTGCACTTCGCCTTGTACGTTTTCGCTGCCGGCGGTGCCCATGACTTCGCCCAGCTCGCCTTTGTTCACGGCAAAGCTGATGCGCTTGCAGGCGCGGGCAACCACTTCTAGCAGCAGGCGCAGTTGCGGGGGGATGCGGCCATCGACCCGTTGTTTTTCCACCAGGTAACGGGTAAAGCTATCGCGGCGTGGCATGAAAACTCCTTAAAAAGAAGCGTCTACCGCTTGTTTGGCAAGGGATTGACGCTTTTTATTGATAAATTCGTTACTGAATAAGCGGTAGAAGCTATGTTTTTTAGAATGTTGCTTCACTCACCCAAGGCCCGTGCCACGACTTCGCGCACGTCGTTGGACAGGTCGGCTTTGGCGGCGACGCGGGCAATGGCTTCGCGGGCGGCTTCCCGGTAGGGTGGGGCGAGCTTTTGCCAGCGGTCCAGGGCGCGGGCCAGGCGGGCGGCCATTTGGGGGTTGATGGCGTCCAGCGCCAGCACGTGGTCGGCCCAGAAGATGTAGCCGGCCGCATCCAGGCGGTGAAAGCCCCCAGGGTTGGCATTGCAGTAGGTAAAGACCAGGCTGCGGGCGCGGTTGGGGTTTTTCAGCACAAAGTCTGGGTGCTTGAGCAGGGCTTTGACGGCGGGCAGTACGCTGCCTTGCACATCGGGGGCGGCCGCTTGCAGGGCAAACCATTTGTCCAGCACCAGGGGCTCGTGGCGCAGCTGGCGGTAAAAATAATCCAGCGCGTTGCTCGCCAGGGGGCTGGCGCTTTGGACCAGGGCTTGCAGGGCGTTGGCCTTGTCGGTCATGTTGCCCGCGTCTTTGACGCGCTGGTAGGCTTTGCCGGCCCACACACCGTCGCCCTGGGCGGCCAGGCACAGCATGTTCAGCGCCAATCCGGCCAGGGCGCGGCGGCCTGCGGCGATGGGTTCGGGCTGGTAAGCGCCGGTGTGGGCGTGGGCTTCGTAGGCGGCTTGCCACTGCGGTTGCAGGGCCAGGGCCAGTTGCCGGCGCATGGCTTCGCGCACGCTGTGGATGTGCTGGGGATCGACGCTGTCCAGCTGCTCGGCGATGTAGCTTTCGGAGGGCAGGGTCAGCACCAGCTCTTTGAAGGCGGCATCCAGTTGCGGGTGCTCTAGCACCAGACGCAGAGCATCCACCACGCTCTGCGGCAGGAGATTGGCATGGTTTTGCTCTTTTTCTGTTGCTGTTTCAGCGGTAGCAGCTATGGCATTGGTAGCGATGCGCAAGCTCAGGCGCTGTGCGGCTTCCCAGCGGTTGAAGGCATCGCTGTCGTGGGCCAGCAGGGTGAGCAGTTCGGCCTCGGTGAACGGGTAGTCCAGCAGGACGGGGGCGCTCAGGCTGCGCAGCAGCGAGGGGGTGGGCTGGCTGGTGATGCCGGTGAAGGTCCACGCTTGCTCTTCTTGGTGCAGCACCAAGGTGTGCTCTGTGCCGACGTTGTGGCCCTGCAGCTGCAAGGGCAGTGCCTTGCCTTGGCCATCGAGCAGCCCCAGGGTGACGGGGATGACGAAGGGCTGTTTTGCGCTGGCGCTTTGGCCGGGGGTGGCCGGGCAGCTTTGGCGTAGGGTGAGGGTGTAGGTTTGTGCCTGTGCATCGAACACGCCGCTGGCATGCACGGTGGGGGTGCCAGCTTGGCTGTACCAGCGCTTGAAAGCATCCAGGTGTTGGGCCAGGGGGCTAGCGGGGTTGGCATCGGCCATGGCCTGAACAAAGTCGTCGCATGTCACCGCTTGGCCATCAAAGCGCTCGAAATACAGCTTCATGCCTTGGGCAAAACCGTCTTTGCCGACCAGGTTGTGCTGCATGCGCACCACTTCGGCACCTTTTTCGTAG
Organism: Comamonas denitrificans; assembly: GCF_042654745.1. Taxonomy (NCBI): domain Bacteria; kingdom Pseudomonadati; phylum Pseudomonadota; class Betaproteobacteria; order Burkholderiales; family Comamonadaceae; genus Comamonas; species Comamonas denitrificans. The sequence goes on along the minus strand of NZ_JBHSEY010000013.1, from coordinate 39,946 downwards.
ATGGTGACGGTGTAGAAGTTGTTGATTTCGACGTAGCTGTCCGGGCGCACGGGGTGGGCCATGGGGCCAGCGTCTTCGGCAAACTGCACGGTGCGCAGCACGCGCACGTCTTCGATGCGCTTGACGGCGCGCGCTGAGGCGCTGCCGGCCATGTCCATCGAGAATTCTTGGTCGCGGAACACGGTCAGCCCCTCTTTGAGCGAGAGCTGGAACCAGTCGCGGCAGGTGATGCGGTTGCCCGTCCAGTTGTGGAAGTATTCGTGCCCGACCACGCTTTCGATGTTGGCAAAGTCAGCGTCGGTGGCGGTGGCTTGGTTGGCCAGCACGTACTTGGTGTTGAAGATGTTCAGGCCCTTGTTTTCCATCGCGCCCATGTTGAAGTCGCTGGTGGCGACGATCATGAAGCGCTCCAGGTCCAGCGGCAGGCCAAAGCGGGCTTCGTCCCAGGCGATGGCGTGCATGAGCGAGCGCATGGCGTGCTCGGTCTTTTCCAGGTCGCCGGGGCGCACCCAGACTTGCAGCAGGTGCTCTTTGCCGGTGCGGCTGGTGATTTTTTGCTCGCGCGCGACCAGTTTGCCCGCCACCAGGGCGAACAAATAACTGGGCTTTTTGTGCGGGTCGTGCCAGCGGGCAAAGTGGCGGCCATCGTCCAAATCGCCGCTTTCCACCAGGTTGCCGTTGGACAGCAGCACCGGGTAGTGCGCTTTGTCGGCCCGCAGCAACACGCTGTAGCTGGCCATCACATCGGGGCGATCCAGGAAGTAGGTGATGCGCCGAAAGCCTTGGGCTTCGCACTGGGTGAAAAAGGTCTCTTGGCTGACGTACAGACCCGATAGCTGGGTGTTTTTCAGCGGGGCGCAGGTGGTGAAGATTTCCAGCGCGAATGGTTCCGGCCCTTCAGGCAGGTTTTCCAGCACGAGCTGGCCGCCGTCCAGTTTGAAGCTGGTGCCGCTGCCATTGACCAGCACACGCGCCAGGTTCAAGTCTTCGCCATCCAGGCGCAGGGGCTGGGCGGGCACCTCTGGATTGCGGCGCACCTGCATTTTGTTCAGGACGCGGGTTTTGGCCGGGTCCAGGTCGAAGGCCAGCTCCACCGTCTCGATCCAGAAGGCCGGGGCGGTGTAGTCCAGGCGCTGCACCACGGTGGGGGTTTGCTCTGTTTTCATGGTTGTTCGTTTAAACGCCTTGCTTGAGCGCGGCTTCAATAAATACATCCAGGTCGCCGTCCAGCACTTTTTGCGTGGCCGAGACTTCGACGTTGGTGCGCAAGTCCTTGATGCGGCTGTTGTCCAGCACATAGCTGCGGATTTGGTGGCCCCAGCCTACATCGGTTTTGCTGTCTTCCAGCTTTTGCTGCTCTTCTTGGCGTTTGCGCATTTCAAAGTCGTACAAGCGCGAGCGCAGGCGCTGCCACGCTACATCGCGGTTGCTGTGCTGGCTGCGGCCATCTTGGCACTGCACGACGATGCCGGTGGGGATGTGCGTCAGGCGCACGGCCGAGTCGGTTTTGTTGATGTGCTGGCCGCCCGCGCCCGAGGCGCGGTAGGTGTCGGTGCGCACGTCAGCGGGGTTGATGTGGATTTCGATGGAGTCATCAATCTCCGGGTAAACGAACAGCGAGGCAAACGAGGTGTGCCGCCCGCCCGAGCTGTCAAAGGGCGATTTGCGCACCAAGCGGTGCACGCCGGTTTCGGTGCGCAGCAGGCCGTAGGCGTATTCGCCCTCAATGTGAATGGTCGCGCCCTTGATGCCAGCCACATCGCCGGGGGTTTCGTCATCAACGGTGGCCTTGAAGCCTTTGCGCTCGGCGTACTTCAGGTACTGGCGCAGCAAGATGCTGGCCCAGTCGCAGGCCTCGGTGCCGCCCGCGCCGGCCTGGATGTCGATGTAGCAGTTCAGCGGATCGGCCTCGTGGCTGAACATGCGGCGAAACTCCAGCTCTTCAATCAGGGGCTGGAGTTTGGCGGTTTCCGCTTCGATGGTCAGCAGCCCGGCCTCGTCGCCTTCTTCGCGGCTCATTTCGAACAGTTCGCTGTTGTCCGCCAGCTCGGTGGTGAGCTTTTCCAGGGTGAGGACCACGGCATCGAGCGATTTTTTTTCTTTGCCCAGCTCTTGGGCTTTTTTCGGGTCGTTCCAGATGCTGGGGTCTTCTAGCGAGGCATTGACGGTGCGCAGGCGTTCAAACTTGGCATCGTAGTCAAAGATACCTCCGTAAGTCCTGGGTGCGCTCACTCAGGTCTTCAAGGGTGTTGCCAATTTGGTTGATGCGTTCTGCTTCCATGATCGTGTCCTGTTTTTAATAAAGAAAACAAGGGCTGCCCCATCGCATGTTGGCAGCCCTTGTGAATTGAAAATTGCGGGGCTGATTTTCGCATGTGCCGCCCCTTTCTACCAATTGCTTTAAAAATAATAGCTGTTTACGCTTACCCAGTAAGGGTTTTGACATTTTTCTATACCAAGTTTGAGTGTGCAGCTTTTGGCTTACAGCTCTTCCACCCGCCGCGCTGGGTAGCTGTCCCAGCTTTGGCAGCCGGGGCAATGCCAAAAATGCTGGCGCGCCTCAAAGCCGCAGGCCGCGCAGCGGTAGCGCATCAGGGGGCGGCTGGCATGCTCCAACGCTTGCAGCACTGTGGGCGGTATGGCGTGCTCCCTTTGCGTGGCCAGCCATTGGTGGGCAATCGCCAAAGAGGGTTCTTGCTCCAGGTGGCGCAGCAGCCAGCCTTGACTGCAGGTGCCGTCTTGCTGCTGGCAGCGCTGCCCGGCCTGGCCTTGGGGGTCTGCCTGCAATTGCACCAAGGCCAGCACCAGGTCCAGCGATGGGGTTTGGGCATAACGCTGGCGCAGCAGGGCAATGGCTGGTGCTTCTTGGCCACTGGCTTGGGCAATGTCTTGCAGCAGTGGCAGGGCCAGGGGCAGGGCCTGCGGGGCTTGCTCGGCCAGGGCGAGCAGACTGTTCCACGCGGCATCGGTGGCCCCTTGGTGGTGCTGCAAGCGGGCCAAATCCAGCCAGGGGCGCGGTGCCGTGGGGGCCGTCTGGGTGGCCTGGGTGAGCAAGGCCAGGGCAGGTTCGAGTTCGCCTTGGTTGGCCAAGGCGGCGGCCTGCTCGCATTCATAGTGCGAGAGGCGCTGGCTAAAGTCGCCTTGGCCACTGGCTTGCAGTTTGCGCACGATGGCGGCGGCCTGGGGCCAGTCGCGGGCGCGCTCATAAATGCTCAGCAGCGCTAAACGGGCATCGGTTTCGTAAGCGGTCGCTTCCAGGCGGTGCAGTGCTTCTTCGGCGCGGTCTAAGAGTCCGGCTTTCAAATAGTCTTGCGCCAAGCCGTTTTGGGCACGCTGGCGATCGGCATCGCTTAAATCAGCGCGGTGCAGCAAGTGCTCATGCACGCGCACGGCCCGCAGGTATTCGCCCCGGCGGCGAAACAAATTGCCCAGGGCAAAGTGCAGCTCGGCCGTGTCCGGGTCGTTTTGCATGGCCTCAATAAAGGCATCAATGGCCTGGTCTTGCTGCTCGTTGAGCAGGTAGTTCAGCCCTTTGAAGTAGGCCTTGGGGGCGCGTTGGCTTTCCAGGCGCATTTGGCGCCAATCCATGCGCGAGGCCAGCCAGCCCAGCACAAAGGCCAAGGGCAGGCCCAGCAAAATCCAGCTTAAATCAAAGTTCATGGAGTGTGGTCGGGTGGGCGGCAGCGGCAGAGGATTCTGCCGGGGCAGGGGCGGGCGAGGCTGCGGCATGGGCCTGTTGGCGGGCTTGCCACCAGCGCGGCAGCATGACCAAGATGCCGGTGAGCAGCCCCAGGCAAAACGCCGCCAAGACGATCAGCACCAGTGGCCCGCTCCAATACTGACCAAAGAACCAGTGCACGGTGGTGCTGTGCTGGTTATTCAGTGCAAATGCAAACAAGGTAAAAAAAATGGCTGCCTTGAGCAGCCATACGAGGTATTTCATCGCAAGCCCTTCCGAAGAAGGTTGCATTCTAGGCGGTGGGCGCAAAGTCAACGGCTTCACGCAAGGCCTTGCCCGGTTTGAAGTGGGGAAGACGCTTGGCGGGTACCAGCACCGATTCGCCGCTGCGCGGATTGCGGCCCGTGCGTTCCGGGCGGTGGTGGATGGAGAAGCTGCCAAACCCACGAATTTCGATGCGCTGGCCCTGCACCAAGGCATCGACGATGGCATCTTGCAAGGCTTTGACAGCTTGCTCGGCATCGCGTTGCATTAAAAATGGAAGCAGAGCAGCGAGTTCTTCAACAAGGTCAGAGCGGGTCATGGCGGAAAACAATCAATGTCAAACAGCGGGGAAGGTGCTTTGCGTGCAAGCGCCTTCCCCTTAATAGCCAACGGGCGCTGATGGCAGCGCCCGTTGTGAGAAGGCAAAACTAAAAACTTCAGTTTGCCTTGTGCGTGGTTGGATTACTTGTCAGCGTCCAGCTTGGCACGCAGCAGTGCGCCCAGGCTGGTGGTGCCGGCGTTCTCTTTCGAGGATTGGGCCGACAGGCTGGCCATGGCTTCTTGCTGCTCGACGTGGTCTTTTTGCTTGATCGACAACTGGATGTTGCGGGTCTTGCGGTCCACGTTGGTCACCACGGCGGTCACATCGTCGCCTTCTTTCAGGACGCTGCGGGCATCTTCCACGCGGTCTTGCGAGATTTCAGAAACACGCAGGTAGCCCAGGATGTCTTCGCCCAGTTCGATTTCAGCGCCCTTGGCATCCACGGTCTTGACTTTGCCGGTCACGATCGAGCCTTTGTCATTCACCGTCACAAAGGTGGTGAAGGGGTCTTGGTCGAGCTGCTTGATGCCCAGGCTGATGCGCTCGCGCTCCACATCCACGGCCAGCACGATGGCTTCGACTTCTTGGCCTTTTTTGTAGTTGCGCACAGCGGCTTCGCCGGTTTCGTTCCACGACAGGTCAGACAGGTGCACCAGGCCGTCGATGCCAGCGGCCAAGCCCACGAACACGCCAAAGTCGGTGATCGACTTGATCGGGCCCTTGACGCGGTCGCCGCGCTTGGTGTTCTGGGCAAATTCTTGCCAAGGGTTGGCGCGGCACTGCTTCATGCCCAGGCTGATGCGGCGCTTGTCTTCGTCGATCTCCAGAACCATGACTTCGACTTCGTCGCCCAGGGACACCAGCTTGTTGGGGGCCACGTTTTTGTTGGTCCAGTCCATTTCGGAAACGTGCACCAGGCCTTCGATGCCGGGTTCCAGTTCCACGAAGGCACCGTAGTCAGCGATATTGGTGACTTTGCCGAACAGGCGGGTGCTGGCCGGGTAGCGGCGGCCTACGCCCATCCAGGGGTCGTCGCCCATTTGCTTCAGGCCCAGCGAGACGCGGTTTTTGTCGGTATCGAACTTGAGGATCTTGGCCATGATTTCCTGGCCAGCGGTCACCACTTCAGAGGGGTGACGCACGCGGCGCCAGGCCATGTCGGTGATGTGCAGCAGGCCGTCGATGCCGCCCAGGTCCACAAATGCGCCGTATTCGGTGATGTTTTTCACCACACCTTGCACGATGGCGCCTTCTTTCAGGTTTTCCATCAGCTTGGCGCGCTCTTCGCCCATCGAGGCTTCCACCACAGCGCGGCGGCTCAGCACCACGTTGTTGCGCTTGCGGTCCAGCTTGATGACCTTGAATTCGAGGGTTTTGTTTTCGTAGGGGGTCAGGTCTTTGACCGGACGGGTGTCGATCAGCGAGCCGGGCAGGAAAGCGCGGATGCCATTGACCAACACGGTCAGGCCACCCTTGACGCGGCCGCTGGTGGTGCCGGTGACGAATTCGCCAGATTCCAGCGCTTGCTCCAGCGACAGCCACGAGGCCAGACGCTTGGCGGTATCGCGCGACAGCACGGTGTCGCCGTAGCCGTTTTCGATGACACCAACGGCCACCGAGACGAAGTCACCCACTTGGACTTCGATTTCGCCCTGGTCGTTTTTGAACTCTTCAATTGGCACATAGGCTTCGGATTTGAGGCCAGCGTCCACGATCACAAAGTTTTGATCGACGGCAACCACTTCGGCAGTGATTACTTCGCCAGGACGCATTTCGGTGCGTTGCAGGGATTCTTCAAACAGGGCGGCAAAAGATTCGGACATGTGTTTCCTTGGTCGCAAGGGCAGGTTTCCGGCAGCACTATTGCTGCACGTTTTTAAGGCTGCCCGCGATCGGGGTGCAGAAAAAAATCTGCGGGTTAAAAGTGAAAAACCGCAACGGGTTGGCCGCTGTGTGACAGCGTTGGCCAACCCCGTGCGGGCGTGGTCTTGAGCAGCAGCGCTGGGCGTTATGGGCGCTGGGCGGCTGCAAAAGGCTGGCGTTGCTCCCACCAGGCCAGCACCTGCTGCACGGCTTGTTCAATCGTGCGTTCGGCGTGGTTGTCCCAGTGCAAAGCATCCTCGGCGGGCTTCAAGGGCGCTGCGCTGCGCTGCATATCGCGGGCATCGCGCGCCTGAAGGTCTGCCAAAAGGTCGGCAATATTAGCAGAAAGGCCTTTATCTATCAACTGTTTAAAGCGCCTTTCTGCACGGCACTGGGCGCTGGCGCTCAAGTACACCTTCAGCGCTGCATCGGGGAAGATGACCGTGCCCATGTCGCGCCCGTCGGCCACCAGGCCAGGCAAGCGGCGAAAATCGCGCTGCAATTGTAGTAGCGCTTGGCGCACAGCAGGAAAGGCTGAAACGCGTGAAGCATTCATACCAGCGGCTTCGGTGCGAATGGCCAGGCTGATGTCTTCAGCCCCGAGGAGCACGCGCTGGTCCGGGGTAAAAACGATGTGCAGTGTGGCGACCAGGTCGGCAATTTGCTGGGCGTGCGCCGCTTCCAAAGGAATGCCAGCCCGGGTGGCGGCCAAGCCGGCAATGCGGTAGAGCGCCCCAGAGTCGAGCAAGGCAAACCCCAGACGCTGGGCCACCAAACTGGCCACCGTGCCTTTGCCCGAGGCGGTGGGGCCATCAATGCAAATGACTGGGGCCGGGGCGCTGGGCTGCACCAGGGTGAACAGGGCCTCAAAATAATCGGGGAAGGTTTTGGCCACGCATTGGGGGTCTTCAATGCGCACGGGCAGGCCCGCCGGATTAAAGGCCGCCAGCGAAAAGCACATGGCCACGCGGTGGTCGTCGTAGGTGTGGATGCTGGCGGCTTGCCAGTCTTGCACCGATGCCGGGGGGGTGATGCGGATGAAGTCGGCCCCTTCTTCCACCGTGGCGCCCAATTTGCGCAGTTCGCAGGCCATGGCGGCGATGCGGTCGGTCTCTTTGACACGCCAGCTGGCGATGTTGCGCAAGGTGGTGGTGCCATTGGCGTACAAGGCCATGGCGGCCAGGGTCATGGCCGCGTCGGGGATGTGGTTGCAATCGAGATCAATCGCTTTGAGTGGCCACGCGCCCCGCTGCACTTGCAGCCAATTAGGGCCGCCGGTGACCACCGCACCCATGGCTTGGGCGGCTTCAGCGAAGCGGATATCGCCCTGGATCGAGTCCAGCCCAACGCCTTCGATTTTGATGCTTTTTTGGCCATTATCGCCCGTGGCTATTGCGCCTAATGCTATGAAATAGCTGGCCGAGGAGGCATCCGCCTCAACATGAATGGCACCGGGCGATTGGTAGCGGCTGCCCGCTGGGATGACAAAGCGCTGCCAGCCGTGGTTTTCTACGCGGATGCCAAAACGCGCCAGCAATTCCAGGGTGATGTGGATGTAGGGCTTGGAGATGAGCTCGCCCTCGACATCAATGGTGATGGCCTGTTCTTGTGCCAGCAGGGGCAGGGCCAGCAGAAGCGACGTTAAAAACTGGCTGGAAACATCGCCGCGCACGCGGATGGGCGCAGCCAAATGGGCGGCAAAGTCGGGGTGGCCGATTTTCAGCGGCGGGTAGCCTGGGGTGCCCAGGTAGTCAATTTGGCAGCCCAATTGGCGCAGGGCATCGACCAGATCGCCAATCGGGCGCTCGTACATGCGCGCGATGCCGGTCATTTCAAACTGACCGCCCAGCACCGCCAAGGCAGCCGTCAAGGGGCGCATGGCGGTGCCGGCGTTGCCTAAAAACAGCGTGGCTGCGGCATCGGCCGGCAACGCACCGCCCAGTCCGGTGATGTGCAATGGCTGGCCCGGTGTGACTTGACCGGGGGTGATGGTGCAGCCCAGGGTGTGCAGGGCTTGGAGCATGACCCGCGTGTCGTCCGAGTCGAGCAGGTCGTGCAGCACGGTGGTGCCGTGGCTGAGTGCGGCCAGCAAAAGGACGCGGTTGGAGATGCTTTTGGAGCCGGGCAGCTGCACGCAGCCGTGGGCGCTGGCCAGGTGGGGCAGGTCAAGAAATGCGGTGGTAAACATGCCGTTAGTCTTTTTTCGGGGCCGCAAAGCATTGGCTGCGGGCGGCGCTGGCGTGCTCGATCATGCTTTCGAGGGCGGCGGTGTCGTTGGCTTGCAAGGCGGCTTCAAAAGCCTGCAAGGCGTGGCGGTAGTGCTGCAGCTGGCTGAGCACTTCTTCCTGGTTGGCGTGCAGAATGTCACGCCACACTTTGGCATCGGCAGCGGCAATGCGGGTGAAATCTTTGAACCCGGGGCCGGCCAGCTGCAGGTAATCCTCGCCATGCAGTTGCCCGGTGATGCTGTGCATCATGGCAAAGGCCAACAGGTGGGGCAGGTGGCTGACGGCGGCAAAGGCCGCATCGTGCGCCTGCGGGCTCATGGTGCTGACCTCGCAGCCCAGGGCCAGCCACAGCAGCTGGGCTTTGTGCAGTTGGGCGGTCAAGGTGCGCTCAGTGGGCGTGATGACCACTTTGGCCCCCCGGTACAGATTGGCATCGGCGTGCTCAACCCCGGCCAACTCCTTGCCGGTAATGGGGTGGGCGGGGATAAAGCTGCCCAAGCGGGACCCCAGGGCGCTGCGCGCGGCGCTGACGACATCGGCTTTGGTGGAGCCGACATCCATGACCAGCATTTGCGGGGTGATCAAGTGCTTGATGGATTTGAGGGTGCGCTCGGTGGCAGCAACGGGGACTGCCAGCAAAACGATGTCGGCCCCGGCCACGGCCAGCAGGGCCGAGGGCGCTTCAACATCGATCACGCCCATTTTGCGGGCGCGTTCGGTGGTGGAGGGCGATTTGCTGTAGCCGACCACGCGCTTGACCAAGCCGGCTTGTTTCAAGGCCAGCGCAAACGAGCCGCCCATCAAGCCGCAGCCAATCAACCCCAGTTGTTCAAACATTGGTGTCTTCCTTTGCGCATTGCGCCGTTCAGGCCGCCACCGGGTAGGTGCCCAGTTGTTTGTAGAAGGCGCTCAGGTGCTGCAGCTCTTGCAGTGCCTGGGCGACATGGGGGTGGGCAGGGTGGCCTTCGATGTCGATGTAAAAGTAATACTCCCACTGGCCGGTGCGCGCCGGGCGCGATTCAAAACGCGTCATCGAAACGCCGTGCTTTTTCAGTGGCACCAATAAATCATGGACGGCACCGGGGCGGTTGGGCACCGAGATGATCAGGCTGGTGCAGTCTTTGGCCGACGGCGCAGGCGTGGGCAGGGTGTGCGGCAGGCAAATGATGGCAAAGCGCGTGCGGTTGTACGCCTGGTCTTGGATGGCGTGGCTGACGATGTGCAGGCCAAACTGCTGCGCTGCCCGCTCACCGGCAATGGCGGCCCAGCCAGGGTGCAAGGCGGCCAGGCGGGCCCCTTCGGCATTGCTCTCGACCGGGCGGCGCTCGGCATCGGGCAGGTGCTTGGACAGCCAGGCTTGGCATTGCGCCAGCGCTTGGGGGTGGGCGACGACGACCTCGATGTCTTGCAGGCTGTTGGTCGAGCGCATCAGGTTGTGGCGCACCAGCAGGCTGACCTCGCCCACGATGTGGCAAGGGGTGTGCAGCAGCATATCGAGCGAGCGGGTGACCACGCCCTCGGTGGAGTTTTCAATGCCCACCACGCCGTACTGGGCACTGCCGGCGGCGGTGGCATGAAACACCTCTTCAAAGCTGTTGCAGTACATGAAGTTGGCCGCGCCGCCAAAGTATTCGATGGCCGCCTGCTCGCAAAAAGTGCCCTCCGGCCCGAGCACCGCCACGCGCTGGGGCGACTCCAGGGCCAGGCAGGCGGACATGATCTCGCGCCAGATGGCGGCCACATGCGTGCCTTTGAGCGGCCCGGGGTTGGCGGTTTTGATCTTCTCAATCACCTGGGCCACGCGGTCGGGGCGAAAGAAGGTGGAGCCTTCGCGCTTCTTCACCTCGCCCACCTGCTCGGCCACACGGGCACGCTGGTTGAGCAGGTGCAGCAGCTGGTGATCGAGGCTGTCAATTTGGTCGCGCAACTGGGCCAATTCGGGGCTGGCTTGGGGGGTGATGCTCATGGTGTCTCTTTTGTTATAGCTGTTAGCGCTGATAAATAGGCGTTTTATGGGCTGATTGACTGTGAAAGCAGCTATTTATCAGCGCAAATAGCTTCTGTAATGAAGGCTTAAGCGCTGGTGCGCTCGAACTCTTGCATAAAGGCAATCAGCGCCTGCACGCCTGCCATGGGCATGGCGTTGTAGAGGCTGGCGCGCATGCCGCCCACCGATTTGTGGCCTTTGAGCTGCAGCAGCCCGGCGGCTTTGGCACCGGCCAGAAAGGCTTCGTTGCGGCTGGCATCGCGCAGCTGGAAGGGGATGTTCATGCGCGAGCGCCAGGCCGGGTCGATGGCATTGACGTACAGCTGCGAGCCGTCCACATAGTCATAAAAGCGCTGGGCCTTGGCGATGTTGCGTTGCTCCATGGCGGCGATGCCGGTCAGCTCGCCCTCGCGCTGGCGCTTGAGCCACTGAAAGGTCAGACCCGCCATGTAGATGCCCCAGGTTGGCGGGGTGTTGAACATGGAGTGGTTGTCGGCCACGGTTTTAAAGTCAAACGCGCTGGGCGTAATCGGCAGGGCGTGGCCCAGCAGGTCTTCGCGCACGACCACGATGGTCAGCCCTGCGGGGCCGATGTTTTTCTGCGCCCCGCCAAAGGCCAGGCCAACGCGGCTCCAATCCACCGGGCGCGAGGCGACGTGCGAGGAAAAATCAATCACCAGCGGCGCATCGCAACCCAGGGCTCGCAGGTCGGGCAGTTCGTGAAATTCCACGCCGTCAATGGTTTCATTGCTGCAAATGTGAACGTAGGCCGGGTTGCTGGACAACTGCCAGTCCTTGGGGGCCACGGGGCGGGTAAAGCCGCTGTCCTTGCCGCTGGCGGCCAAGTGTGGCTGCGCGTATTTGGCCGCCTCTTTGAAGGATTTTTGGCTCCAGCTACCGGTCACGACAAAGTCCACCACGCCAGCGCGCGAGAGGTTCATGGGCACGATGGCGTTTTCGGCAATGCCACCGCCTTGCATGAACAGGATTTTGAAGTGGGCCGGAATGGCCAACAGTTCGCGCACATCGGCTTCAGCGGTTTCGTAGATGCTGATGAACTCTTTGCCCCGGTGGCTCATCTCCATCACACCCATGCCGCAGCCATGCCAATCGAGCATTTCTGCAGCCGCTTGCTGCAAGACTTCTTCAGGGATGGCGGCGGGGCCAGCAGAAAAGTTAAAGGGGCGGTTCATTTTTATCAGATCAAAAGTGGTTAAAACCTAGGTGGTGCAAGCGCAAAGTGCTCTTATTTATTCTTCAGCCGTAGTCTCGGGGCTGCCTGCCGCACTGTTGCTTTGGGTGGTGTCAGCATCTGCCTGGGCATCGCTGCCTGCATCGCTTTCAACATCGTTTTCGGCATCGTTCACGGCATCATTTTCCGCAATGCGCTGCAAGCCGGAGAGCTTGGCCCCTGCGTCCAAATTCATCAGCGTCACGCCCTGGGTGGCGCGGCCCATTTCACGGATTTCGGCCACGCGGGTGCGCACCAGCACGCCGGTGTCGGTAATCAGCATGATTTCATCCTCGGGGGCGACCAGGGTGGCGGCGACCACTTTGCCGTTGCGCTCAGACTGCTGGATGGCAATCATCCCCTTGGTGCCCCGGCCGTGGCGTGTGTATTCGCGGATGTGGGTGCGCTTGCCGTAGCCGTTTTCGGTGGCGGTCAGCACGCTTTGGGCGTTGCTGTCGGGCGCGGTAGCGTCGAGGGTGTCTGGCGTGGCCGGCACTTCTTCGCTGGCATCGGCCACCAGCAGGGCGATGACGCTTTGGCCTTCGTCAATATTCATGCCGCGCACGCCCCGGGCATTGCGGCCCATGGGGCGCACATCGTTTTCGTCAAAGCGCACGGCCTTGCCACCGTCGCTGAACAGCATCACATCGTGCTTGCCGTCGGTCAGCGCCGCGCCAATCAGGTAGTCGCCTTCGTCCAGGCCGACGGCGATGATGCCCACCTTGCGCGGGTTGGAAAATTCGGACAGCGCCGTTTTCTTCACCGTGCCCATGCTGGTGGCCATGAAGATGTAGTGGTCTTCCGGGAAGTTGCGCATCTCGCCTGTCAGCGGCAGCACCACGTTGATTTTTTCGCCTTCCTGCAGCGGGAACATGTTCACGATGGGCCGCCCGCGCGAGTTGCGCGAACCGGCGGGCACTTCCCACACCTTGAGCCAGTACAGCCGCCCCCGGTTGGAGAAGCACAAAATCCAGTCGTGCGTGTTGGCGATAAAGAGCTGGTCGATCCAGTCGTCTTCTTTGGTTGCCGTGGCCTGCTTGCCGCGCCCGCCGCGCTTTTGTGCGCGGTATTCGCTCAACGGCTGGCTCTTGATGTAGCCGGTGTGGCTAAGGGTGACCACCATGTCGGTGGGCGTGATCAGGTCTTCGGTCGAGAGGTCTTGCGCACTGTGCTCGATGGTGGAGCGGCGCGCGCCCAGCTTGGTCTGGCCAAACTCGGTTTTCAGCGCAGTCAGCTCATCGCCGATGATGGTGGAGACACGCCCAGGCTTGGCCAAGATGTCCAGCAAGTCTTCAATGACCGCCATGATGTCTTTGTATTCGGCGACGATTTTGTCCTGCTCCAGGCCGGTCAGGCGCTGCAGGCGCATTTGCAAAATCTCTTGCGCTTGGGTGTCAGACAGGCGGTACAAACCATCGCCTTGCATGCCCAACTCTGCTTCCAAGCCTTCCGGGCGGTAATCGTCAGCATTGACCACGCCGCCATCCGTGTTGGTGCGGGTCAGCATCTCGCGCACCAGCTGGCTGTCCCAACGCTGGTTCATCAGCTCGGCTTTGGCCACAGGGGGCGTGGGGGCATTGCGAATGATGGCGATGAAGTCGTCAATATTGGCCAGCGCCACCGCCAAGCCTTCCAGCACATGGCCACGCTCGCGGGCTTTGCGCAGCTCAAACACGGTGCGGCGGGTGACCACTTCGCGGCGATGCTGCAGGAAGACGGAGATCAAGTCCTTCAAATTGCACAGGCGCGGCTGGCCGTCGATCAGGGCCACCATGTTCATGCCGAAGGTGTCTTGCAGCTGCGTTTGTTTGTACAGATTGTTCAGCACCACTTCGGGCACTTCGCCGCGCTTGAGCTCAATCACCAGGCGCATACCGGATTTGTCCGATTCGTCCTGGATGTGGCTGATGCCTTCGAGCTTTTTCTCGTGCACCAGCTCGGCCATGCGCTCTTGCAGCGTTTTTTTATTCACCTGGTAGGGCAGCTCATCGACGATGATGGCCTGGCGCTGGCCCCGGTCAATGTCCTCGAAGTGCACCTTGGCCCGCATCACCACGCGGCCACGGCCGGTGCGGTAGCCGTCCTTGACACCCTGAATACCGTAAATGATCCCGGCGGTAGGGAAGTCTGGGGCGGGAATGATTTCCATCAGCTCGTCAATCGATGCCTCTGGCGTGTGCAGCAGGTGCAGGCAAGCATCGACCACTTCATTCAAGTTGTGCGGCGGAATGTTGGTGGCCATCCCCACCGCAATACCCGAGCTGCCATTGACCAGCAGACTGGGCAAGCGGGCGGGCAACACCAGGGGCTCGTTTTCGCTGCCGTCGTAGTTGGGGCCAAAGTCCACGGTCTGTTTGTCGATGTCGGCCAGCATTTCGTGGGCAATTTTCGACAGGCGAATTTCCGTGTAGCGCATCGCCGCCGCGTTATCACCATCGACCGAGCCGAAGTTGCCCTGGCCATCGACCAGCATGTGGCGCAGCGAAAAATCCTGCGCCATGCGCACGATGGTGTCGTACACCGCTGTGTCGCCGTGAGGGTGGTATTTACCAATCACGTCACCGACGATACGTGCCGACTTTTTGTACGGGCGATTCCAATCGTTGTTCAGCTCGTGCATGGCAAACAGCACCCGCCGATGCACCGGTTTTAAGCCGTCGCGTGCATCGGGCAGGGCCCGCCCCACAATCACACTCATGGCGTAGTCGAGGTAGCTGCGGCGCATCTCCTCTTCAAGGCTGATCGGTAGGGTTTCTTTGGCAAACTGGGTCATGGACGGCTTCTAGTTATGCTGAGGCAGCGAAACAGTTAATTCTAGAGGGAATAGACTGTTGCTGGAGGGCCACACATTTTTAAGAATGTTTAAGCGCTGGGCATTTACCGCCAGCTGGCATCTGTATTTTTAGGCATCGTGTGGCACAATTCCAAACAGCGCTCGCTAGTGGTGGTCATTGGCGACGTTTACGAATTTCGCGAATAGCGGCTTTATCCCAAAGAGGAGAATCATGAAGAAACTCAACAAAGTGGCGATTTTGTTTGCTGGTGCAGCCCTGGCTACGGCCGCTGGCGCTCAGTCTATCGATAACTGGAAAAACGGCACCAACGAACTGGTCTGGAAAAACGGCACCAATGAATTGTGCTGGCGTGATGCCAACTGGACACCTGCTACAGCCGCTCCTGGCTGCGATGGTGCACTGCAAGTTGCCGCTGCCCCAGCAGCAGCTGCACCTGCTGCTGCCGCTGCGCCTGTCGCTGCTGCTTCCAAAGTGACTTTTGCTGCTGATGCGTTCTTTGACTTTGACAAGGCTGTTCTCAAGCCAGCAGGCAAAGCCAAGCTGGACGAAGTGGCCAACAAAATTGGTGGCATCAACCTGGAAGTGATCATTGCTGTGGGTCACACTGACTCGGTCGGCTCGGATGCTTACAACCAAAAACTGTCTGTGCGTCGCGCTGAAGCTGTGAAAGCCTACTTGGTGAACAAGGGCGTTGATAAAGCACGCGTGTACACCGAAGGCAAAGGCGAATCCCAGCCTGTGGCCGACAACAAGACCAAAGAAGGTCGTGCAAAAAATCGCCGCGTAGAAATCGAAGTGGTTGGTACTGCCAAGTAATAACCCCTATGATTCGCTAAAAAAGCCCCGGTAACGGGGCTTTTTTTTATCATCTTTAAGCTGTTTTTTAGTCCTGCCATGACTGCACCTATAAATGTCGATCCCGCTGAATTAGAGAAATTTTCTGCCTTAGCCCATCACTGGTGGGATCCAGAGAGTGAATTTAAACCACTGCACCAAATGAATCCTTTGCGCTTAGGATGGATTGATCAAATTGCTGGGCTGAAGGATAAAAAAATAGTGGATATTGGCTGCGGCGGCGGTATTTTGGCCGATGCCATGGCACGTAGCGGTGCAGCAGAAGTGTTGGGTGTTGATCTGGCCAAAAAATCCTTGCAAGTAGCACAATTGCATGCACTAGAAGCAGGTACCCCGCACATTACGTATCGCGAGATTTCTGCAGAGGCTTTGGCTGCCGAGCAACCTGCCGCTTTTGATGTTGTGACCTGCATGGAAATGTTGGAGCACGTACCTGATCCAGCATCCGTGGTCCATGCTTGCGCCAATTTGGTCAAGCCGGGGGGCTGGGTATTTTTCTCGACATTAAATAGAAATTTGAAATCATTTGGCTTAGCCATTGTGGCCGCAGAATATATTTTAAAAATGCTTCCTACAGGCACCCATGAATATCAGAAATTTTTACGACCTAGTGAACTGACGCGATTTTGTCGAGAGGCTGGTTTGGATGTTAAAGCCAGCTCTGGCTTGCAGTACAACCCTTTGACAGGTCGTTATTGGTTAAGCCAAGACTGCAGCGTTAATTATTTATTGGCAGCACAGCGCCCCGTCGTATGAGTCGTTGGAAAAATATTCAAGCCGTCCTGTTCGATTTGGACGGTACCTTGCTCGATAGTGCCCCAGACTTGGCAGCGGCAGCAAATGCGTTGCGCATTCAACGACAGCTGCCCCCACTTCCCTTGGCTCACTACCGGCCCTTTGTAGGCACCGGGGCACGTGGCATGCTTCGCCTAGCCTTGGGTATCCAGGAAACCGATCCTGAGTTTTGTGATTTAAAGGAAGCATTTTTTCAAGCGTATGAAGCTTGCATGGGCGCACATTCCAGAATTTTTCCTGGGGTGCCAGAGGTGTTGCAAGGCATCGATAAAAACTGCCAATCTTGGGGAATTGTCACCAACAAGATAGAACGGTTTACCAAGCCTATCGTGCAAGCAGATGAATTGCTGTCTAAAAACCAAGTTCTAGTGTGTGGCGATACCACGGCTTTTAGCAAGCCACACCCAGCTCCATTGTTGGCGGCGGCCAGCACTTTGCGAGTTGCTCCTGGCGCTTGCATTTATGTAGGTGATGATGAGCGCGACATCCAAGCGGCAAAAGCGGCTGGAATGAGGGCCATCGCTGCAAGCTATGGTTATTTGGGCGATGCGCATGATGTCCGTTGCTGGCAGCCTGATGCGATCATTGATTCACCTCAAGGGCTACTCAATTTACTGGATTTCCATTAGAATGGCCGTCTAAGGGGCTGCCCTGGTTTCGACGTGGGTTCGGGATCGGTACGGTGCATGTCGAGCTTGAGTGACGCTCGTAAATCTCCATTCACAAAAGTAACTGCAAACGACGAACGTTTCGCACTCGCCGCTTAAATCCGGTGAGCCTTGCAACAGCACGCTGATGGGCTGGGCAAGGGGGTAGCAATACCTCCAGGCTGCAAGGGAATTCACATCAGCTGGCTTGGTACCGGGCACCTTGGTATTGAGCAAGATTTAAGGGTGCTGGCTTTGCCTGCAGCGTGTGTCTGCGCGGCTTGCAAGGTGAGACTCAAATCAGAACACTAAACATGTAGATCTGGCCGACGAAGGCTTGCGGACGCGGGTTCAATTCCCGCCAGCTCCACCACTATTTGAAAAACCAACCGTTCTCGGTTGGTTTTTTTTCGTCTGTTCCCCCCAGTGTTGGCGCGGTTTTCGGGCCTGGCCTCGCGAGCGCCGCCCCTGCGAAGTCGTCTTTTTTGCCCCCACCGACGCCTCTCTGTTCTCCGTTTTCTCTGGTGGGCACGCGAGCGTTCTCGAGGCCATTTCCTTTGCTGGCGCGGGTTTAGGGGCGGCCGGTTGTGGTTGGCAACTCCTGTAGCGATGGCGACCGAGTCCCGAGCAGCCACAAAAAAACCGCCCGCAGGCGGTTACTGGCTCTGGGTACGACGCGCTCACCCGGGTGGCGCGAGCACGCGCATCTGGTCGCCCCAGGCGTTGGGCCAGGGGCGGCGCATCACCTTCTCCAGCACGGCATCGGTCGAGCCCACCAGCCGTTCCACGACCTCCGGGGCCAGGAGCGTCAGCCGCACCACCCGGCGTACTTGCGTTACGTCCATGCCTTCGGCCTCGGCGATCTCGGCTACTGATGCCGCCCGCTTCTCATCCAGCAGGCGTTGCCAGTGGTGCGCCAGTCCTAGCGCCCGCATCAACGCGGTGTCCTGCGCGGCCGACCGGGCTTCCCGCTCCCGGGTGGCCTCGGACAGAAATTCCTGCGGCGCGTCCAAGGGCGTGATGACCTGCTTCTTCAGCCCCCGCTTCACCAGCGTCCAGGGCACGAAGGTTTCCAGTTGCACGCCGCCTGCCGGGTTCGGCAGTTGATAGGTGACCGGATCACCCTTGAACCGGCCCCGGTGCTTCTTGCTCATGCGTCCTCCTCAAAGCTTTTGGAATTGAGAGTAGTTTATTATTTCCCGATCGGGAAGCAAAGGCTCGAATCATGCCCTAAGCACACCAAACATTCCCGATCGGGAAATATCTCTTGTACTTAGTCCGGTTGTGCCCGATAATTTCCCGAACGGGAAACTGAACAAGCCATGACATCCATTCGATCACCTCAACAACTAGGGCGTGCACTGCGTGCCGCTCGCAAGCAGCTCGGGCTGACCCAGCCCCAGTTGGCGCTTGCGGCTGGGGTGGGTGTGCGCTTCATTGTCGAGCTTGAAGCCGGCAAGCCCACCTTGCGGCTGGAAAACGTGCTGCGGGTCATTGATGCCCTGGGCGGTGAAATCCATTTGAGCGGATTGCCATCAGTTGCGTCCGACGATCAACGAGAGGATGACGGCCATGGCACATGAGCTGGACGTCTGGCTTTTCGCATACCGTGTCGGCACGTTGGCGCTGGTTGATGGGCGGCTAAACTTTTGCTACGCACCCGGTTGGCTGTCACACAAAGACGCCGTTGCCTTGTCCGCCTCGCTGCCCCTGCAAGCCGAGCCGTTCGACGATCGCAAAACGCGCCCGTTCTTTGCGGGTCTACTGCCCGAAGGGCAGATGCGCCGCCTGATTGCGCAGCAGTTCCAGGTTTCAGGCCAGAACGACTTTGCGCTGCTGGACCACATCGGTGGCGAATGCGCCGGAGCCGTGACGTTCCTTGAGCCGGGGCAGGCTTTGCCTGTGTCGACCCGCACCGATGACGTTCAATGGCTGAGCGACGACGAAGTCGTTGCCATCCTGGATGAATTGCCGCGTCGCCCCATGCTGGCAGGCAAAGACGGCTTGCGGCTTTCCTTGGCTGGTGCCCAAGACAAGCTGCCAGTGGTTTTCGATGGTACGCGCATCGGACTGCCCCTCAACGGCACGCCGAGCTCTCACATCCTGAAGCCGCCTATTCACGCCGTTGAAAACAGCGTGATCAACGAAGGATTTTGCATGGCACTGGCTGAGGCCATGCAGCTCAAGCCAGCGAAATCGAAAGTCCACCAGGTATTGGATCGCTCATTCCTGCTGGTTGAGCGCTACGATCGACTGATCGATACGCAGGGGCACCGGCAACGCCTTCATCAAGAGGACTTTTGCCAGGCGCTGGGCGTGGTGCCCGAAATGAAGTACCAGAATGAAGGTGGCCCGGATCTGGCCCAGTGTTTTGATCTGCTGCGCAGTGCAACCCGCCCCAGTGCACCGCAAGTCCTGCGACTACTCGACTGCGTGATCTTCAATGCGCTGATTGGCAATCATGATGCGCACGCCAAGAATTTCTCTCTGCTGTACTCAGGCAAGACACCCGTTCTGGCACCGTTTTACGACACGCTCTCGACGGCGGTGTATCCAACCCTGACGCAGAAAATGGCGATGAAAATCGGCAGCAAATACAAATTCAGCGAAGTTCAGGCGCGGCACTGGGAGCAGTTTGCAGAAGGCGTGGGCTTTACCAAGGCGCAGGCCAAACGGCGCATTCTGGAGTTGGCAAAGTTACTACCTGCGACGGCGCGCAAGCTCCAGTCTGCCCCCGGACACCGTTTTGTTGGCAATGCCGTGGTTGAGCAAATCAATACTTTGATTGAGCAACGCTGTGCCCTGACGATTCGCAGGCTGAGCGGATTGCCGATTCAGCAACCATTGTTGCCATAATTGCTTACAAAACAGCCCAAAGCCCGGAGATACCCATTGGATAAAAAGCAGCTCAGCGAAGCAGATATTCGATCGAAGTTTATTGACCCTGCCATCCTCCAAGCGGGCTGGAGTGAAACCCACCAGATTTACCGCGAATACGCCATCACCAATGGCCGTATTGTGGTGCGCGGCCAAAAAGCGCAGCGCAATATGCAGACTGCCTTGCGTGCGGATTATTTGCTGTGCTATCAATTTGGCCAGCCCCTGGCGGTGATTGAAGCCAAAGACAACCGCCACACCGTGGGCGCTGGCATCCAGCAGGCCACGGAATATGCGGAACGCATGGGCGTGCCTTTTGCCTTTGCCAGCAATGGGGATGGCTTTGTGTTTCGCGATGCCACCTTGGCCGATGGGCAGCTGATTCGTGAAATCAGCCTGGATGAATTTCCCAGCCCGCAAGATTTATGGGAGCGTTATTGCGCCTGGAAGCAATGGACACCCGAGCAAAAAAAGGCCAATGCCTTCGCCTACCACCAGGGCGATAGCAACCGCGTCCCCCGCTACTACCAGCTGCACGCCATCAACCGCACGCTCGAAGCCATTGCCGCTGGCCAAAACCGCGTGCTGCTGGTCATGGCCACAGGCACGGGCAAAACTTATACCGCCTTCCAGATCATCTGGCGCCTGCTCAAAAGCGGTGCCAAAAAACGCATCCTCTTTCTGGCCGACCGCAACATCCTGGTGGACCAGACCATGGTGGGCGACTTCAAACCCTTCAAGGGCGCCATGGCCAAGCTCAGCCCCAACGCCAAGGGCATTGAGCGCATTGATGCCGATGGCACCACGTCGGTGGATGCGCTGGAGCTGGCCATCACCCGTGGCACCAAGCACACGGGCGGCAAACAGGTCAATAAAGCGTATGAGGTGTACCTGGGCCTGTACCAAGCCATTACCAGCAAGGGCAGCGGCAAAACCGGTGCCGATGATGTCTTTAGGCAGTTCAGCCCCGATTTTTTTGATCTCATCATCATTGACGAGTGCCACCGGGGCAGTGCCAACGAAGACTCGGCTTGGCGCAACATCCTGGACTACTTCAGCAGTGCCACCCAGGTCGGCCTGACCGCCACACCCAAAGAAACCGAAGAGGCATCCAACATCCACTACTTTGGCGAACCGGTCTATACCTACACCCTCAAGCAAGGCATTGAAGACGGCTTTCTCGCCCCCTACAAAGTCGTGCGCGTCGATCTGGACCGCGACACCTTTGGCTGGCGCCCGCCCAAAGGCATGCTGGACGATGCAGGCCACCCGATTGAAGACCGCATCTACACCGCTGCTGACATGAACCGCAACCTGGTGCTGGGCCTGCGTGACCGCGTGGTGGCCGACAAAATTACCCAATACCTCAAAGGCACTGACCGCAACGCCAAAACCATTGTCTTTTGCGAAGACATTGACCATGCCCAGCGCATGACAGCGGCCCTGGCCGAGGCCAACAAAGACATTTGCGCCACCCGCAGCAAATACGTGATGCAGATCACGGGCGACAACGAAGTGGGCAAGCGCGAGCTGGACAACTTTATCGACCCCGACAGTGCCGATCCGGTGATTGCCGTCACCAGCAAGCTCATGAGCACGGGGGTCGATGCCCAGACCTGCAAGCTGGTGGTGCTGGACCAGAACATCAAGTCCATGACGCTGTTCAAGCAAATCATCGGTCGTGGCACGCGGCTGAATGAAGAGCACGGCAAGCAGTTCTTCACCATCCTCGACTTCAAGCGCGCCACCGAACTGTTTGCCGACAAAGACTTTGACGGCGAGCCCGTACAGATTTACAAGCCCACGGGTGATGATGATGTGGTGCCTCCAACACCTGAAGAGACGCAAGGGGGTGAAGAGGGCGCAAGCATGGATGGCGCTACCTGGTTGCCAGAATCAACACAAGGCACCGGCAGCGAGGATGCCCCCATCTTCGGCGGCGCTACCAAAGACCCGGCAGGTATTTATGGCGCTGGCGCGGGCGGTGACACAACGGGCGGCCCCGACAAGCCCCGCAAATACCAAATCAACAATCGCGTCACCGTGGCCATTGCCCGTGAGCGCATTCAGTACCTGGATGCCCACGGCAAGCTGGTCACAGAAAGCCTGCGCGACTTCACCCGCATCAACCTGGCCAAGCAATACGAATCGCTCGATGCCTTCTTGCAGGCCTGGAGCAGCGCTGACCGCAAACAAGCCTTGATCGACGAGCTGCAACACCACGGCGTGCTGCTGGATGTGCTGGCCGAAGAATTGGCGCAGGAAAAAGGCGATGGCAGCAGCCTGCAAGGGGCCGACCCCTTTGATGTGCTGCTGCATGTGGCCTATGACCAACCCATCCTCACCCGCAGCGAGCGCGCCCGCCGCGCCAAAAAGAAATTGCAGGACGATGGCATCTACGCCAAATATGGTGAAACGGCCCGTAAAGTCCTGGATGTCTTGATCGACAAATACGCCGACGAAGGCATCAGTGCCATTGAAAATACCGATGTGCTCAAGGTCCAGCCCTTGACCCAGATGGGCTCACCGGTCGAGCTGATGCAAAGCTTTGGCGGCAGCAAGCTGCAGTACCAAGATGCCATGGCCCAACTGGGCCGTGCCATTTACCAGCCCGCACGCGCTTGATTAAAAAACATAGCTGTCAGCGCTTGCATGGTAAGCGCTATCATCACTTTTTATTAGTAAAACATGCCTCACCTGATTGCCGAACAAGCTGCGCTGCACTTCATCCACCACTACCAGCGTTTGCTGGTCGAGGTGATCGCACATCCCAGTTTTCCCAAGCCTAAATCTGGCGAAGTGCCATACCTGGCCCTGCTGACGCAGGCGCGGGGCTGGATGCTGGAGCACCCCCACGTGCTGCAAGCTGCCTTGGCCGCCCTGCGCCAAGCCAACGATCCGCTGCCAGACGATGTGCAAAGCGCAGTCACCAGCATGCGTGCCGGGCGCTGGGTGTACCTGCGCGACACCGCGCACTACAGCATCTTTTTGCCCGTCACAGTGCATGACGATGCCCAAGCCTATGCCGTCAAATCACTGACCACGCGGCTGCGCGATATGACAGGGTGCAGCGGTTTGGTGCTGCAAACCGCCTTGATGGAATACGCCGGCGGCATTGTTACGGATGGCCTTCTTGGCGCGGTGGCCTATCTCGGCCCAGGCTACCGAGAAAGCTATGGCGAATATCTGGCGCAAGCCAAGGCGCAAGGCCAGTTCTATCAAACACGGCTTCCTGCGGTAACGCTCGCACCAAGCCCCCGCCAGGCCCGCAAGCCCTCGCGCTCGGCCGCCGCAAAGGCTCCCGCAGTCCAAGCAGTGACAACAGTCAAACCGGCCAAGGCCATCAAGGCCGGTAAAAAGGCTGCTAAAAAATCCTAAAACCATAGCTGTAAGCGCTTGATAGATAAGCGCTAATGGCCTTTTTTATTCAAAATTTTAGAGCCTCTTGCATGTCCAACCTATCTTCCATCATCAAATCCATCCAAGACATCATGCGCCAAGACAGTGGCGTGGATGGCGATGCCCAGCGCCTGTCCCAGCTCACCTGGCTGCTGTTCCTCAAAGTATTTGATGCGCTGGAAGAGGAGCTGGAATTTACCCAGGACGACTACCAAAGCCCCATCCCGCAAGCCCTGCGCTGGCGCAACTGGGCCGCCGATGCCGAAGGCATGACCGGCGATGCCCTGCTGGACTTTGTGGACAACCAGCTCATCCCCACCCTGGGCAACCTGCCCGGCAGCATTGCGCAAAACCCGCGCGCCTATGTGCTGCGCAGCGTGTTTGACGACACCTACAACTACATGAAAAGCGGCCACCTGCTGCGCCAGGTGATCAACAAGCTGGCCGTCATTAACTTCAACCGCCAGGCCCAGCGCCACCAGTTCAACGACCTGTACGAAAAACTGCTCAAAGACCTGCAGGCCGCTGGCAACGCGGGCGAGTTCTACACGCCCCGCGCCGTCACCCAGTTCATGACCGACATGCTCAACCCCCAACTGGGCGAAACCGTGATGGATCCCGCCACCGGCACGGGCGGCTTTCTGGTCTGCGCCATTGAGCATTTGCGCCAGCAAGTGCAAACGCCCGAGCAAGAACGCCTGCTGCAAACCGCCGTGCGCGGGGTCGAGAAAAAACCCCTGCCGCACAGCCTGTGCGTGACCAACCTCATGCTGCACGGCATTGAAGTGCCCAGCCAAATCCAAAACGACAACACCTTAAGCCGCCCGCTGCGCGACTACGGCCGGGCCGATCAGGTGGACATCATCCTCACCAACCCGCCCTTTGGCGGCACCGAAGAGCCCGGCATTGAAGACGGCTTTCCCGCCGACCTGCGCAGCCGCGAAACGGCCGACCTGTTCATGATCCTCATCATGAAGCTGCTCAAAGACGGGGGCCGCGCCGCTGTGGTGCTGCCCGATGGCTTTTTGTTTGGCGAAGGCAGCAAAAGCCGCATCAAAGAAAAGCTGCTGACTGAGTGCAATCTGCACACCATCGTGCGCCTGCCCAATGGCGTGTTCAACCCCTACACCGGCATCAAAACCAACCTGCTGTTCTTTACCAAAGGCCAGCCCACGCAGCATGTTTGGTACTACGAGCACCGCTACCCCGCCGGCGTGAAGAACTACAACAAAACCAAGCCCATTCGCATTGAAGAGTTTGAGGCCGAAAAAGCCTGGTGGGGCAGCGCGGATGATGGCTACGCCAGCCGCGTAGAAAACGAGCAGGCGTGGAAAGTCAGCCTGGACACCTTGCGCGCCGCCAACTGGAACCTGGACCAGAAAAACCCCCATGTGGGCGAGCAAATCAGCCACGACCCCGACGAACTGCTGGCCGATTACGCCCGCCTGCAAACCGAAGCCCAGGCGCTGCGCGATGAGCTCAAGCACATCCTGGCCCAGTCGCTGGGCGCAGAAATGATGGTCAAAACGGCCACTAGCGCTTAAGGGGTAAGCGCATGCTGCTATCTAATTTAAATTTATTGGCCACCGCCCCCGGCGGCGTGGCCCGCCTGCGTGAACTGATCTTGACGCTGGCCGTGCAAGGCAAGCTGGTGCCGCAAGACCCGGCGGATGAACCCGCCAGCGTGCTGCTGCAAAAAATTCGGGCGGAGAAAGACAGGCTAATTGCGGAAGGCAAGATTAAAAAAGACAAGCCGCTGGCGGCAATTGCCGACGAGGAAAAGCCGTTTGAGTTGCCGGTGGGGTGGGAGTGGGTGAGGTGGGCCAATATCTCAATGAAGATTGGTGACATCGATCACAAAATGCCGTCTGAAGCTAAAGATGGTGTGCCTTACGTTTCACCACGCGACTTTTATGGCACGAATGAAATTGATTTTGACGGTGCCAAGAAGATCGCATACAGCGACTACGTGCAACTTGCTAATAAGATTCGGCCTGAGGTTGGTGACCTGATTTATCCCCGATATGGAACTATTGGTGTTGTTCGGAAGGTAACTACTAATCGGGAATTTCTTGCCTCTTACTCATGTGCGGTCATTAAAGTTATTCCCGGCTTTATTGAGCCTGACTACCAGTACCTATTCTCTGTTTCTGGATGGGCAAAAATGCAGGCCGCCAGCGCAACCAATAAGACAACACAACCAAACGTAGGTTTAAAAAGCATTCAAGAATTTCTGGTTCCGCTGCCCCCCCTCGCCGAACAATCCCGCATCGTCGCCCGCGTCGAAGAACTCATGCGCCTGTGCGATGCACTGGAGGCCAAGGGCCAGCTGGAGGCCACGCAGCACGCCCAACTGCTCAGCACCCTGCTGGGCACGCTGACTGCCAGCGCCACGCCCGAAGAACTGGCCAACAACTGGCAGCGCGTGGCCCAGCACTTTGACCTGCTGCTGGACCGCCCCCAGGCCATCGACGCGCTGGAGCAAACCCTGCTGCAACTGGCAGTGCGCGGCCTGCTGGTGCCCCAAGACCCCACCGATGAACCCGCCAGCGTGCTGCTGCAAAAAATCCGCGCCGAAAAAGACCGGCTGATTGCCGCTGGCCAGATCAAAAAAGACAAGCCGCTGCCGCCGGTGACGGACGAGGAAAAGCCGTTTGAGTTGCCGGTGGGGTGGGAGTGGGTGAGGCTGAGCGCTTTGCTGCAGAAGATCGGTGCCGGAAGCACACCTCTTGGAGGTCGCGAAGTTTATGTCTCGTCTGGTGTGAAATTCCTTCGATCCCAGAATGTGTGGGACGAAGGATTGCGCCTTGATGGCGTGGCTTTCATTAAGCCAGAAACGCACTTCAGGATGGCTGGCACAGTGGTTGTCGCAAATGACTTGCTATTCAATATCACTGGTGCGTCCATCGGGCGCTGCGCTGTGGTTCCAAGCGATTTCGATGAGGCAAACGTTAGCCAACACGTCACGATCATTCGTGCCGTTTTGCCAGAAATTAATGCCTATTTGCATAAAGTTCTTGTCTCACGGCATGTCCAACAGACCGTCATGGATGTGCAGGTTGGCGTATCGCGCGAAGGTTTGAGCATTGCCAAGCTCGGTCAGTTCTTAATTCCCCTGCCCCCCTCGCCGAACAATCCCGCATCGTCGCCCGCGTCACGCAATTGCGCCGCCTGTGCTTTGAGCTGCGCCAGCGCCTGGCCGAGCGCGAGGCAGTGCAGGCGCGCCTGGCCGAGGCGCTGGTGCAGCAAGTGGCCTAAGAACGTGTTCACGATCTCCTCATGGGTGTGCGGGCGCGGAAATCATGAACACGTTCTAAGCCACACCGCACCGCACCGGGCTTATGCCAAACCCTGGCTTTACGCCTTGCCCCGCGTGCGCCGCGACCGGATGCGCCACCCCTGCAGCGCAGCCACGATGGCGGCGTACACCGCCACCTCGGCCCATTGGTTTTTGCCCAGACGCATCCAGTAAAAGTGCAGCAGCGCCAGCCATGCTGCGGCGTGGATGCTGTGGTGCAAGCGTTGCCATTGTTGTGCCCCCAGCAGTTGCACAGCCCGTTTGGGGGAGGTTAAGGCCAGCGCCAGCAGCAGCAGCACGGCCAGCGCACCCACCAGGATGAAGGGGCGCTGCAGCACATCATCCAGGGCCAGCGCCCATTGCCAGCCCATGTCCAGCCACAGGTAGCACAGGGCATGGATGGCGGCATAAAAAAACGCAAACAGGCCGATCAGGCGGCGCATGCGTGCCAGGGCGGGCAGGCCCAGCGCCTGGCGCAGCGGTGTGATGGCCAAGGCCAGGCACAGGCCGCGCAAGGCCCAGTCGCCGGTGCTGCGCAGCAAAGCTTCGGCGGGGTTGGCCCCTAGTTGCTGGGTGAACAGGGCCACCACCAGCCAGGCCAGTGGGGCCAGGCACAGGCACCACACCACGGGTTTGGCAGCGCGGTGCAGCAGCAGGGGGTGTACCAGGGGGTGCAGGAAGGTTTGGGGTCGGGTCGGGATGGGGTGGGCCATGCGATACCTGGGTGGCTTAGATCGTGAACACGTTCTTAGTAGTAGCGCTTTAAATCCATGCCGGTATAGAGCGAGCCGACTTGCTCGGCGTAGCCGTTGAACAGCTCCGTGGCGCGTTTGGGGGCCAGCAGGCCACCTTGGCCAATGACGCGTTCGCTGGCCTGGCTCCAGCGGCGGTGGGGTACGCCGGGGTTTACGTTGGCATAAAAGCCGTATTCGTGGGGCGCTGCTTTGACCCACGCGGTGGCCGGCATGTGCTCGACCAGGCGGATGGCGACCAGGCTTTTGGCGTTTTTGAAACCATATTTCCATGGCACCACCAAGCGCACAGGGGCACCGTTTTGGTTGGGCAGGACGCGGCCATACATGCCAAAGGCCAGCAGGGTCAGGGGGTGCAGGGCTTCGTCCAGGCGCAAGCCTTCGGTGTAGGGCCAGTCCAGGCCGCCACGGCGCAGGCCGGGCATGTGCTCGGGGTCGGCTTGGGTGACAAATTCGACAAATTTGGCGCTGCCCAGGGGTTGCACTTGTTTGAGCAATGCGGCCAGCGAGTAGCCCACCCAGGGGATGACCATGCTCCAGCCTTCGACGCAGCGCAGGCGGTAGATGCGCTCTTCCATGGGCTGCAGGCGCAGCAGGTCTTCCAGCGCCCAGGTGCCTGGTTTTTGCACCAGGCCCTCAACGCGTACGCTCCAGGGGCGGGTTGGCATCGCGGGGGCGTAGCGGGCGGGGTCGGCCTTGTCGTAGCCAAATTCATAAAAGTTGTTGTAGCTGGTGGCATCGTCCCAGGGGGTGGGCTTGGCGGCCAGTTGCGTGCCGGGCACGGTGGAGGCTTTGCCGGGCAGGGCGGCGAGTTTGTCCATGGCTGCGGGTGCGGCCATGGCTTCGCGCGCTGCCCAGGGGCTGAGGCTGGCGGTGGCGCTGGTGGCTGCCAGCAGCTGCAGCAGGCGGCGGCGTTCGGCAAAGATGTGTTGCGGGGTGATCGCGCTGGCGGCGGGTTGGGGAAACCAGGGGGTAGCGGAATGTTTGCGCATGAAAACTCCTTCGCCAAGATAGACCAAAGGCTGCCAGTGTGCAGCCTTTGGTGTCGGTGTGGGGTGAAACGTGTGGACGCTCCTACTTGCCCCAGCTGTCTTTCAGTCCGGTAATTTTATTAAATACGGGCCGATCGGCGCGGTGCTCTTGGCGGTCAGCGACGAAGTAGCCAAAGCGCTCGAACTGGAATTTGTCGTCCGGTTGGGCGCTGGCCAGGGAGGGCTCGACGTAGGCGGTCACCACTTTGAGGCTATTCGGGTTGAGCAGCGCCAGGTAGTCCTTGCCGCCCGCGTCGGGCTGGGCATCGGTGAACAGGCGGTCGTACAGGCGCACTTCGGCCGGCACGGCATCGTGCTGGGCCACCCAGGTGATGGCGGCTTTGACTTTGACGCTGTCGGCCCCGGGGGTGCCGCTTTTGGTGTCAGGCACCACGGTGGCCAGCACTTTGGTGACCTTGCCGTCAGCGTCTTTTTCGCAGCCGGTGCATTCGATGACGTAGCCGCCTTTTAAGCGCACCTTGTTGCCGGGGAATAGGCGCTTGTAGCCTTTGGGCGGGGTTTCTTCAAAGTCTTCGCGCTCAATCCAAACGTGGCGGCCCAGGCCAAAGTGGCGCTGGGGCACGTCGGTATCGTCTTTGCCGTGGGGCAGGGCGGGCAGTTGGCAGGCTTCGGTGTGCGCGCTGCTGCCAAACACCTCGGCCCAGTTGGTCAGCTCTAGGGCCAGGGGGTCGAGCACCACCATGGCGCGGTGGGCCTGGTGCTCTAGGTCTTCGCGCAGGCACAGCTCCAGCAGGCTGTAGTCGATCCAGGCGTAGTCTTTGGTCACGCCAATGCGTTCGCAAAAATCGCGGATGGCCGCTGGCGTGTACCCCCGGCGGCGCAGGCCGACGATGGTGGGCATGCGCGGGTCGTCCCAGCCGCTGACGGTGCCGCTATCGACCAGGTGCTTTAGCTTGCGCTTGCTGGTGACGACGTAGGTCAGGTTCAGGCGCGAGAACTCGTACTGGCGCGGCTGGGTCGTGGCAATCAGGCCACCGGCGCGCAGGTGATCGAGCAGCCAGTCGTAGAAGGGGCGCTGGTCTTCGAACTCCAGCGTGCAGATGCTGTGGGTGATGTGCTCCAGCGCGTCCTCAATGGGGTGGGCGAAGGTGTACATGGGGTAGATGCACCAGGCATCGCCCGTGTTGTGGTGCGTGGCGCGGCGGATGCGGTAGATGGCCGGGTCGCGCAGGTTGATGTTGGGCGCGGCCATGTCGATCTTGGCGCGCAGCACGGCGGCACCGTCGGCCAGCAGGCCGTTTTTCATGTCGGCAAAGCGCTGCAGGTTCTCGGCCACGCTGCGGTTGCGGTAGGGGCTGTCTTTGCCGGGGGTGGTGAAGTCGCCCCGGTTGGCGCGCATGTCTTCGGCCGATTGCTCATCGACATAGGCCAGGCCCTGCTCAATCAGGTACACGGCTGCGCGGTGCATAAAGTCAAAATAGTTGCTGGCGTAGTACAGGTGGCTGTGGCCCTGCGCGTCTTGCCAGTCAAAGCCGAGCCAGCGCACGGCATCTTTGATGCTTTCGACGTATTCCTGTTCTTCTTTTTCGGGGTTGGTGTCGTCAAAGCGCAGGTGGCAAATGCCGTTGTAATCGCGGGCCAGACCAAAGTTCAGGCAAATGCTTTTGGCGTGGCCCACGTGCAGGTAGCCGTTGGGCTCGGGCGGAAAGCGCGTGCGGATTTTGGCCGCATCCACGGGGCCAGCGGCATGGTGGGCGGCATCGCCCGGGCTGCCGCCCCAGTGGCGACCCGCGTGGGTGCCTTCGGTCAAGTGGTTTTCGATGATTTGGCGCAGGAAGTTGGTCGGCTTGGCCGCCACGTCCGAAGCAGAAGAGGGGGTGGAGGTATTGGTGCTCATATGGCGGCCGATTATAGGCGGGGCCAAGAATGCGTTCTGGATAGAGGTTGGATAATCAGCAGCTTTTGCCACCAGAAAGAAGCAACGATGACGACGATGCGCAAGACGGTTTTTGTGCTCAATGGCCCCAATCTCAACCTGCTGGGCACGCGTGAGCCGCAGGTCTATGGGGCGCACACCTTGGCCGATGTGGAGCAGCTGTGCCAAGTGGCCTGCACGCGCCACGGCTTGGCGTTGCGCTTTCACCAAAGCAACCATGAGGGGCAGTTGCTGGACTGGATTCACGAAGCCGGTCGCCTGCACGCCCAGGGCGCACTGGCCGGGGTGATTTTGAACGCCGGTGCCTATACGCACACCAGCATTGCGCTGATGGATGCCATCAAGGGCACAGGCGTGGCGCTGCTGGAGCTGCACATTAGCAATGTGTTTGCCCGCGAGGCGTTTCGCCACCACTCCTACCTCTCTCCCGTGGCGCGGGCGGTGGTGTGTGGTTTGGGCGTGCAGGGTTATGCCCTGGCGGTGGAGGCCGTGGCGCAGTGGTAGAGGTGCAGGATTGGACAGTTCTGCCCTGGGATGGCTCGGCGCAGGATTACGCTGCGGTGGCGGCGGGCCAAGTGACCCCGCCAGAAGTGGCGCAGTGGCAGACCCGGGCGCAGCGCGTGCGCTTTGCCCATGCCGGGGGCGTGCTCACAGCCCACCACTGGTCGGCCGCCCCGGCACCCGGTCATCTGCACAAGGCCCCGGTGGTTGTGCTGCACGGCGGCAGCGGCAGTTGGACGCATTGGCTGCGCATGCTGGGGCCGCTGACGCAAGCCGGGCATGCCGTGTGGGCGCTGGATTTGCCGGGCTTTGGTGCCTCTGACCCGCTGCCCCATCAGCAAGATGCCGACGATATGTTGCCCCTGCTGGCTGCCAGTTTGCAGCATTGGCTGCCGGGGCAGGTGCTGCAGATCATGGGCTTTTCGCTGGGTGGGATGACGGCGGCGCTGCTGGCCGCAGCCTATCCGGCCCTGGTGCGCCAGCTGGTGCTGGTGGGGCCGCCGGGGCTGGGGCTGCGGGACAAGCCTTTGTACCGCCTCAAAGGTTGGCGCCATCTGAGCGACCCGGTGGAGCAATTGCGCTGCCACCAGTACAACCTGGCCGCGCTGATGCTGGCCGATGCTCGCCAGATTGACCGCGCCACCTTGGCCCTGCACACGGCCAATGTGCAGCGCGACCGCTTGCCGCGCCGCCGCCTGGCCAGCACCGACATCCTGCGCCAAACCCTGCCGCGCATTACCTGCCCGGTGCAGGCGGTGTATGGGCAGGAGGACGTGCTCTACCGAGGTCTGTGGCCGCAAGTGGCGGCGTGCTTTGGCGGGCGGCTGCAGTTGATCGCTGGGGCCGGGCATTGGGTGCAGTACGAGCAGCCGGGGGTGTTTGCAGAGGCTGTGCTGCCAATGCTTTTATAAAAATACCTGGTTCCGCTGGATATGAAACGATTTCAAGGTGTTTTTATATAAAAATCGTTTAAATATAAGCGCAAGCAGCTATTAAAAATAGACTAAAAAGCATCCGCCAAAGACAGGCGCTGCCATTGCCCATTGGGCGTAATGCGCAGCACCTCGGCGCGTGGGGCTGGGCCATCGCAATGCCAGTCAGAGAGCACGACGCGGGTGCGCCCCGCTGGCAGGGCGTGGTCGGCTGGGCGGTGGGTGTGGCCGTGAATCAGGGTGTGCGCCTGGGTGTGCGCAAGCCATTGATCGGTAAGCGCCGGATCGGCATCGGCGTACTCCATGCCCGATTGCTTGCGCTGTTCGCTTTCGCTGCGCAGATGCTGGGCCAGGGCGCGGCGCTCGGCCAGGGGGCGGGCCAGCAGCTGCTGTTGCCAGGCAGGCTGGCGGCTGATGGCGCGAAATTGTTGGTATTCAGTATCGTCCAGGCACAGCGCATCGCCGTGCGAAAGCAAGATGCGCTGCGGCCCCCAGACCAGCAGGGTGGGGTCGGCCAAGCCGTGCATGCCGCTGGCCCGCAAAAACGCGGCACCGGCCAGAAAGTCGCGGTTGCCCACCATGAAATAGATGGGCCGCCGCTGGCTGGCCGCGTGCAGCGTGGCGGCGCATTGGGCTTCAAAGCTGCCCGCCTCTTGCAGGGCATCGTCGCCCACCCAGGATTCAAACAAATCGCCCAGGATCACGATGGCGCTGGCCGGGCTGCTCTTTAAATAGCGTTGCCAGGCGGCCAAGGTGGCCGGCTCGCTGGCTTGCAGGTGCAAGTCGGCAATGCACTCCACCGCGCTCCAGTGCGTTGGCGCGTGCAGCGTTTGGGCGGGCAGGGCGGTGGTGGGCATGCTGCAAGGGGTTGGATTTACAGGGCCACAGCCTTGTCGATCACCACGGCATCAAACGGCACGTCATCGTGGTAGCCCTTGCGCGTGGTGCGCACTTTTTTCATGGCATCGACCACTTCTTGGCCTTTGACCACTTTGCCAAACACGGCATAGCCCCAGCCTTGTGCGGTGGGCGAGGTGTGGTTCAAAAAGTCGTTGTTCACGGTGTTGATAAAGAACTGGGCCGTGGCGCTGTGCGGGTCGCCGGTGCGGGCCATGGCGATGGTGTAAGCATCGTTTTTCAGGCCGTTCTTGGCCTCGTTTTCGATGGGGGCCTGGGTGTCTTTTTGCTGCATGTCGGGGGTAAAGCCACCGCCTTGGACCATGAAGTTTTTAATCACGCGGTGAAAGATGGTGCCGTTGTAGAAGCCGTCGTTCACATAGGCGAGGAAGTTTTCCGTGGTTTTTGGGGCTTTTTCGGCATCCAGCTCCAGGGTGATCACGCCCTGGGTGGCTTCGTCGGCCACGTTGATGGTGATGTGCAGTTCAACTTGAGGATTGCTCATAAAAATCTTTCGTAAATAAAGAGAAGGGGGCGCTGGTGGCGCGGTGGGGAAAAAACGCGTTCAAAAGCGCGTTCAAAAGGTGCGTTAAAGCTGGGTGGCGGCAATGATGGTCACGGGGCGCAGGGGCACATCGCTGTACATGCCTTGCCGTCCCGTGGGCACCTGGCGGATTTTGTCCACCACCTCTTGGCCGGCAATCACCTGGCCAAAAACGGCGTAGCCATGGCCATCGGGCTTGGGCGCATCGAGCATGGTGTTGTCTTTGACGTTGATAAAAAACTGCGCGGTGGCCGAATTGGGGTCGGGCCTGCGGGCCATGGCAATGCTGTAGCGCACGTTTTTCAGGCCGTTGTTGGCCTCGAGTGGAATCGGGGCGCGGGTGGCTTTTTCTTGCAAGTTGGCCGTCATGCCGCCGCCTTGGATCATGAAGCCATCAATCACGCGGTGAAAGATGGTGCCGTCGTAGTGCTTGTCTTGCACATATTGCAGAAAGTTTGCCACGGTGGCAGGGGCTTTTTCTGGCTCCAGTTGCACCACGATGTCGCCCAGGCTGGTGTGCAGTTTCACCTGGGGCTGGGTGGGGGGCGTTTGTGCCAGAGCGCTGCCAGTGGTGCAGCAAGCGGCCAAGGCCAGCATCAGGGTGCGGCGGTGCAGGGGCATGAAAAAACTCCTCATTAGCTCATCAGGTCGGTTGAAGTGGGTTGGATTAAGGCTGCAGCAAGGGGCGCAGGCCGCTGAGCTTGCGCTGCACGTCCGGCTGGGCACCTTGCAGTTTGGTGGCTTGGCTAAAGGCTTCGTGTGCCAAGCGCAGATAAATATCGCCCAGATTTTCATAAGCCACGGGGTAGCTGGGGTTGTTGCGCACCGCTTGCAGCAAGGCCCCCCGGGCTTGTTCCAGCTGGCCTTGGCCAGCGTAGAGCACGGCCAGGTTGTTGTAGGGCTCGGGCAGCTCTGGGTATTCCTGGGTCAGCAGGGTGAATGTGGTGATGGCCGCCTGGGTGTCACCGGCGGCCGATTGGGCCGAGCCCTGCAAGAAGCGCATCTGCGGATCGCGGGCGTTTTGGGCCAAATAGTTTTGCGCTTGGGCGATGGCTTCGGTGGTTTTGCCCTGCTGGATGAGTGCGGCCACATCGCTATGCGCATCGGCCTGGGCGCTGGCGGTAAAGGTGAGCAAAGCGGCCGGAAGAAGCAGGCGCAAAAGGGCAAGGCGGGACATAAAAACTCTCAAAAAAGGAATGCCGAGGGCGTCGGTTTATACTTCGCGGCGATTGTAGCGGCTGCACTTTGGGCGGCCGTTGTTGATTTTTGGGGGCGGAATTTGCTTTTGCCCCTTTTGTTTTAAAGCTGCCCCCCCATGAGTTTGCGCATCTACAACACGCTTCGCCGTGCATTGGAGGTTTTTCAGCCTCTACAACCCGGCCATGTCCGCATGTATGTATGCGGCATGACCGTGTACGACCTGTGCCACCTGGGCCATGCGCGTTCGATGGTGGCGTTTGATGTGGTGCAGCGCTGGCTGCGCGTGAGCGGTTATGAAGTGACTTATGTGCGCAATATCACGGATATTGACGACAAAATCATTCAACGAGCCGTTAAAAACAATGAGACCGTGCGCAGCCTGACCGATCGCATGATCGCCGCACTGCACCAGGATGCCGATGCCCTGGGCATTGAGCGCCCCACGCATGAGCCGCGTGCCACCGATTACGTGCCACAAATGCTCTCGATGATCGGCACCCTGCGCAACAAAGGCCTGGCCTACCAAGCGCCCGGTGGCGACGTGCTGTTTGCCGTGCGCCAGTTTGCCGACTACGGCAAGCTGTCTGGCAAAACGCTCGATGAGCTCAACGCTGGCGAGCGCGTGGCGGTGCAAGACGGCAAACGCGACCCGCTGGATTTTGTGCTGTGGAAATCGGCTAAGCCCCAAGAACCGGACGAGGTGAAATGGCCCAGCCCCTTCGGCACAGGCCGCCCCGGTTGGCACATTGAGTGTTCTGCCATGGGCTGCACCCTGCTGGGCGAGAGTTTTGACATCCACGGCGGTGGCGCGGATTTGGCGTTTCCGCACCATGAAAACGAAATCGCGCAAAGCGAAGGCGCAACCGGTCAGCCGTTTGCCCATACCTGGATGCACAACGGCTTTATCAACGTCGATAACGAGAAGATGTCCAAATCCCTGGGCAACTTCTTCACCATTCGCGATGTGCTGCAAGCCTACGAGCCCGAAGTCGTGCGCTTTTTCGTTGTGCGCAGCCATTACCGCAGCCCGCTGAATTACTCCAACGTGCATTTGGACGATGCCCGCAGCGCACTCAAGCGCTTGTACACCGCCCTGAGCGTGGTGGTGCCGCACAGCCCAGCGGCCATCGACTGGACGAATCCCTATGCCGCCCGCTTCAAAGCGGCCATGGACGAAGACTTTGGCACCCCAGAGGCCGTTGCCGTGTTGTTTGAGCTGGCCTCGGAAGTCAATCGTAGCCAATCGGCGCATCTGGCCGGCTTGCTACAGGCCTTGGGGGGCTGCTTGGGTTTATTGCAGGCCGATCCACAAACTTTTTTGCAAGCGGGCGCTGCCCATGCCGATGCCACGGCGATTGAGGCACAAATTGCTGCCCGCGCAGCCGCCAAAGCAGCCAAAGACTGGGCGGAGGCCGACCGCATCCGCAATGCCTTGCTGGCCCAAGGCATTGTGCTGAAAGACTCGGCCAGCGGCACCACCTGGGAGGCGGCCCAGTAAGCCTGGGCCACGTGGTATGGCACCTTCTCCCAAAGTACAGCTGCCGGCTGTGCCCGCTGATGCGCCCGCATATTGGGCGCAAGCGTGTCAGCACCTGGTGAAAAAAGACCGGGTGATGCGCCGTTTAATCCCCCAAATGGGCAGCGCCGCCTTAACTTCGCGCGGCGATCCGTTTATCACTCTCGCGCGTTCCATCGTCGGGCAGCAGGTGTCGGTGAAGGCCGCCGCCAGCATCTGGAAGCGCTTGGAAGCCCTGCCACCGGCGATGGAGCCGCAGCATTTGCAGCGCCTGAGCGTCGAAGAGATGCGCGGCGCGGGCTTATCAGCCCGCAAAGTGGACTATTTGCTGGATTTATCCACCCACTTTATTGAAGGGCGCTTGCGCCCCGATCGCTGGCCCGAGATGGACGATGAGGCCATCATCACCGAATTGACCGCCATTCGCGGCGTTGGCCGCTGGACAGCGCAGATGTGCTTGATGTTCTATCTGCAGCGGCCTAACGTGCTGCCGCTGGATGATGTGGGGCTGATCAAGGGCATCAGCGAATGCTATTTCTCGGGCGACCCGGTCAGCCGCAGCGATGCCCGTGAAGTGGCCGAGGCGTGGAAACCCTGGGCCACAGTAGCAACTTGGTATATTTGGCGCTCGCTGGATCCCCAGCCCGTGGCCTATTGAGTCCTGAAGGACGCAGACAAAGCAAATGTTCCAAGGCCACGGCACTGGGACAAGGAGAAAAATCTTGGCTAAAAAAACTTTCCTCGACTTTGAACAACCCATTGCAGAGTTGGAAACCAAAATTGACGAGCTGCGCTACGTACAAAGTGAAAGCGCCGTTGATATTTCGGATGAAATCGATCAGTTGAGCAAAAAAAGCAACCAACTGACCAAAGATATCTACAGCAACCTGACACCTTGGCAAATTACCAAAATTGCCCGGCATGCCGATCGTCCTTACACCTTGGACTATGTGCGCGAAATTTTTACCGATTTCGTGGAAATGCACGGTGATCGCCACTTTGCCGACGATAAATCCATCATCGGCGGCCTGGCCCGCTTCAATGGCCAAGCCTGCATGGTGATTGGCCACCAAAAAGGGCGCGACACCAAAGAGCGCACCCTGCGCAACTTCGGCATGACCCGCCCAGAGGGCTACCGCAAAGCCTTGCGCCTGATGAAAACCGCAGAAAAATTCAAACTGCCCGTGTTCACCTTTGTTGATACGCCCGGTGCTTTCCCCGGTATCGATGCCGAGGAGCGTGGCCAGTCTGAGGCCATTGGCCGCAACATCTTTGAGATGGCGCAGCTCAAAACCCCCATCATCACCACCATCATTGGCGAAGGCGGCTCGGGTGGTGCCTTGGCCATTTCGGTGGCGGACCAGGTGCTGATGCTGCAATACGCGGTGTATTCGGTCATCAGCCCCGAAGGCTGTGCCTCGATTTTGTGGAAAACCGGCGAAAAAGCCTCTGAGGCTGCCGAGGCCATGGGCATCACAGCCCACCGCCTCAAAGCCCTGGGTTTGGTGGACAAAATTGTCAATGAGCCCGTCGGTGGAGCCCATCGCGACCCCAAGCACATGGCCAGCCTGCTCAAACGCGCTTTGGGCGATGCTTGGCGGCAATTGGTCGATTTAAGCACCGAAGACCTGCAGCAACGCCGTTACGACCGCCTGCAAAGCTACGGCCGCTTCACCGATACCAAAGCACGCTAATTACGCTAACCACGGCGCAGTGGTTGCGGCTTGCTTGTTTCTTGATGGCCCTGCGGGGCCATTGTTTTTGCTAGCTGTTTGCGCTTTATAAACAGCATTTTTATGTATTTTTCATGATGAAATCTTTATAAATAAAGCGCAAACAGCTATTAAATTTAATCATCTTCATTCGCATGACCCCTGCATTCGCCCAAGCGCTGGCCGCCTTCTCACCGCAACTGCCGCTGGCAGTGGCCTACAGCGGCGGGGCCGATTCCAGCGCTTTGCTACGCGCGTGCGCCCAGCGCTGGCCCGGGCAGGTGCTGGCGGTGCATGTGCACCATGGTCTGCAAGCAGCAGGGGATGATTTTTTGCAGCACTGCCAATCGGTGTGTGCGCAGTTGGCCAT
This sequence comes from Comamonas denitrificans, assembly GCF_042654745.1. Lineage (NCBI taxonomy): Bacteria > Pseudomonadati > Pseudomonadota > Betaproteobacteria > Burkholderiales > Comamonadaceae > Comamonas > Comamonas denitrificans. The sequence goes on along the minus strand of NZ_JBHSEY010000013.1, from coordinate 2,354 downwards.
TCCCTTGGCGGTGGCCCGGGTCGATGCCCGCCACTGCCCCGGCCAAAGCCCAGAAGAGGCCGCCCGCCAGCACCGCTACGCAGCCTTGTGCGATTTGGCCCGCAGCCACTTCGCCCAGCCAGCGGCCAGCATTGCCTTGGCCCAGCATGCCGATGACCAGGTTGAGACCTTGCTGCTGGCCCTGTCGCGGGGGGCTGGGGTGGCAGGTCTGGCCGCCATGCCCGCACACTGGCAAGCGGAGGGACTGCACTGGCATCGCCCTTTGCTCGCCGTCCCCGGACAGGATTTGCGCCGCTGGCTAGAGCAGATGCAAGCGCCTTGGGTGGAGGACCCCAGCAATGCCGACGAGCGGTTCACCCGCAACCGCATCCGACACAAGTTGCTGCCCGTGCTGGAAGCCGTTTTTCCGCAATTTCGCACCACCTTTGCCCGCAGCTGTGCCCACGCCGCTCAGGCCAAAGACTTGCTGGAAACCTTGGCCCAGCAAGATGCCGCAACCACCGGACTGCCCCCGCTGATTGCCGCTTTGCAAAAGCTACCGACCGAGCGCCAAACCAATCTGCTGCGCTACTGGCTGCTGCATCACCATGGCACCACCCCCAGTACGGCCCAAATCCAGGCGCTATTGGTGCAAATCGCTGCATGCAGGACGCGAGGCCACCATATCCAGATCAAGATGGGCTCAGGGTTTGTTTGTAGAAAAGGTGCAAATTTGTATTGGTACAATCCCCAGGTTTTGGTCCAAAAACCCTGAGTGCGAAAACCGGCGGCGCTCCAAAACACAGCCCCTTCACAACAGCGCCGTGACCAGTAGTTTCGTCACACCTTTAACCAATGGCACTGTTCGTTCATAAATACGGCGGCACATCGATGGGCTCTACCGAGCGCATCCGCAACGTCGCCAAGCGTGTGGCCAAGTGGGCCCGCGCCGGACACCAAGTCGTGGTCGTGCCCAGCGCCATGAGTGGTGAAACCAACCGCCTGCTGGCCCTGGCCAGTGAACTAGCTCCTGATCACCCCGATACGGCTTACTACCGCGAACAAGACATGCTCGCCGCCACGGGCGAGCAGGCATCTTCGGCCCTGTTGGCGATCGCTTTGCAAGCCGAGGGCATGCCCGCCGTCAGCTACGCCGGCTGGCAAGTGCCAGTGCGCACTGACAGCAGCTACACCAAAGCCCGCATTGAATCGATTGATGATGCCCGCGTGCGTGCCGACCTGGATGCCGGGCGTGTGGTCATCATTACCGGCTTTCAGGGGATTGACCCCGGCGGCAATATCACCACCCTGGGGCGAGGCGGCTCGGACACTTCTGCAGTGGCCATCGCTGCCGCCATCAAGGCCGATGAGTGCTTGATTTACACCGATGTCGATGGTGTCTATACGACCGACCCCCGCGTCGTGCCTGCCGCCAAACGCCTGGGCACGGTAAGCTTTGAAGAAATGCTGGAAATGGCCAGCCTGGGCTCCAAAGTGTTGCAAATTCGTTCGGTGGAATTCGCCGGCAAGTACAAGGTTCCCATGCGTGTGCTCTCTAGCTTCACGCCCTGGGACATTGATCTGGCAGAAGAAGCCAGTTCTGGCACTCTGATTACTTTTGAGGAAGACGAAAAAATGGAAAAAGCCGTTGTTTCTGGCATCGCATTCAATCGTGGCGAAGCCAAGGTCTCGGTGCTCGGAGTGCCTGACACCCCCGGCATCGCTGCGGCCATCCTGGGGCCTGTGGCCGATGCCAACATCGATATCGATGTGATCATCCAAAACATCTCTAAAGATGGCAAAACCGATTTCAGCTTCACCGTCAATCAGACAGACTTCCAGAGAACGCTGGATCTGTTGCGTGAAAAAGTCAGCCCCAGCCTGGGTGCTGCCGAAGTGGTTGGTAACCCCAATATTGCCAAGGTCAGCATCGTCGGTATCGGCATGCGCAGCCATGTTGGTGTCGCTTCCACCATGTTCCGAGCCCTGGCGCAAGAGGGGGTGAACATTCAAATGATCTCTACTTCCGAGATCAAGACTTCGGTCGTGATTGACGAAAAGTACCTAGAGCTGGCGGTTCGTGCCTTGCACACCGCCTTTGGTCTGGATAAAACGGAATAATTTTTCAAATTTGTCAAAACCGCTAAAAATTGTGCTTACAATAGCGGTTCTGCGGAAACGTGACCGAGTGGCCGAAGGTGCTCCCCTGCTAAGGGAGTATGGGGTTTATAGCTCCATCAAGGGTTCGAATCCCTTCGTTTCCGCCAATTGTGAAAATTTTCACAAAACGTGTGATACAATGAAGTTTCGCTGATTGCAGTGGTGCTTAGAAGTTGCAAAACTTCTGTTTGAGATCTTTAACAAGATACAGCCGA
>NZ_JBHSEY010000012.1:0-3455 GCF_042654745.1 Comamonas denitrificans | reverse complement strand
CCATTTCTTAGCTCCTTGTCTACATTTTGAACAAAGCTAAGAACTCCCATTTCTAGGGGCAACTTCACATCACCGCCCCCGCGCCCCAAGAGCTGCTGCTGCACTACCAGCCGCAAATCAATGCCCAAGGCCAATTGCACGGGGTGGAAGCCCTGGTGCGCTGGAACCACCCCCAGCAAGGGCTGATCCCCCCCGGGGCCTTTATTGCCGAGGCCGAGGCCAGCGGCCTGATCGTGCCCCTGGGCAATTGGGTGCTGCTAGAGGCGGCCGCCGCCCTGCGCCGCTGGCAGACCGAATCGGGCCATGCCACCTGGGCGCAGCCGCTGACCATGGCGGTAAACGTCAGCCCCCGCCAGTTCAGAGAGCCCGATTTTGTCGATCGTGTGTGCGCTACCCTGGAGCAGCTGGGCCTGAACGCCCTGTCCCTGGAGCTGGAGCTGACCGAAAGCGTGGTGGCCGACGACCTGGAAGCCACGCTGGCAAAAATGCAGCTGCTGCGCCAATACGGCGTGCGCTTTGCCCTGGACGACTTTGGCACGGGCTACTCCAGCCTGTCTTACCTCAAGCACCTGCCGATTGATACGCTGAAAATCGACCGCTCTTTTGTGATGGACATTGATGCCCAGGCCCCAACCTCCCCCGGTGGCAAACGCCCGGCGGTGTTGATTGAAGCCATCATCGCCATGGCCCACCAGCTGAACATGCGAGTGCTGGCCGAAGGGGTAGAAACCCCCGCACAGCTGGCCCACCTGAAAGCCTCGGGCTGCGATATTTTTCAGGGCTATTTCTTTAGCAAACCCCTGCCAGAAGGGCTGCTGCTGCCCTGGGCCAGCCAACGCAGCCAAGAGCATGCGCCTTAACACGTTCTAAGGCGACTGCTCATCCTGCTGCAGCGCCATGGCGGGCATGGCGCGGCCATACACCTTGGCAATGCGCGCTTGCAGGGGCGGGTGGGCATCAAGCCAATGCGCCAAACGGCCACTGTCGGGCACCTCGGCCAGCAGCATGTGCTGCACCAGGGGATGGTTCAGCCCCGTGTAGCTGCGCCGGTCACTGTGCCAGCTGCCACGCTGGCGCTGGGCCTGCTGGCGTTGGTACAGCACTTTGCGCAGCACGCCGCCCAAGCCCGCCGGGTTGCGCGTCCATTGCAAGGCGCGGGCATCGGCCAGCCATTCGCGCTGGCGCGAGACGGCCGCTTTGAGCAGCTTGCCGCTGAACCACCCAATCCAGCCCGCAGCCATGATGGCGCTGCCAAACCAGCGGCCCAAAACGCCGGCCTCATCGCGCAAGGCAGCGCCAAAGTTGTAAATCAACTCCAGCCCATAGACCATGCCCACCAAGTGCATGTTGAGGTAGGTATCGCCCTCTTTCAGGTGGGACAACTCATGCGCCACCAGTCCTTGGAGCTCATCGCGGGTCAGGTAATCCAGCGCCCCTTGGGTGACGGCGATGATGGAATCCTCGGGCGACCAACCAGCGGCAAAGGCATTGATGGCGTCCGCCCGGGCCAGCACCACCACTTGCGGTGGCTGCATGTGGGCGGCCACACACATTTCTTGCACGGTATTGACCAGCTGGCGCTCGGCCAGATTGCGCTCGGCCTGCGCTGGCCGGGCCCCCACCAGCAGGGCCAGCTTGCGGCCCCCGCCTCGCATCGCGTCGTGCTCCACCCACCAGCCACCCAGGATGAAAAACAGCGTCACCCCCATATTCGTCAGCACAAAACCTCGTGGGTAAGGCCAGCCGTGAAACAGCAACCACCACGCCAAAGTCAGCCCCAAATGCACGGTGGCTAGGCACAGCAGCACACACACCAAAAAGCCCAGCAGCAGGCCACGCGTGCGCTGGCGGGCCGTGTGCTGGGTATCCCAAAAGCGGGGGGCGCGCGCCATGGGTAAAAATTAAAAGCGCACTTGCGGCGCAGCACGTTCTTGGGCCGATTCGGTGGCTTGCAGCATGTCCAGATGCGCAAAGCCAATCAGCCGGGCGATGAGCAAATCCGGGAACTGGCTGGCCTGGTCGTTGTACGCCAGGATTTCATCGTTATAGGCTTGGCGGGCAAAGCCCAAGCGGTTTTCGGTGCTGGTGATTTCCTCGCTCAGGCTTTGCATTTGCGCATCGGCTTTGAGGTCGGGGTAGCTCTCGGTCAGCACCATCAGCTGGCCCAGGCTGCTGCCCAAAGCCGCCTCTGCCCCGGCCAGGCTGGCCATGGCCGCCGCCTGCCCGGGATGGCGACGGGCATGGGCCGCCGCTTGCGCCGCCTGCCCCCGGGCCCGGGCCACGGCCTCAAGGGTGCTCGATTCGTGCGCCATATAGCCGCGCGCCACTTCGACCAAATTGGGAATCAAGTCGTGGCGGCGTTTGAGCTGCACATCAATTTGCGCAAAAGCGTTGTCCACCCGGTTGCGCAGCTGGCGCAAGCGGTTATGCACGGCCGCAGCCCAAAAAACCACGACAACCGCAACGCCGATCGCCATCCACACGGTGGTGCTCATGGTGCTTTCTTTCTTGTGAAACTCAAGCCGCTGTCAAGCCGCTTGTTCGGCCTTGGTTTGGCAGCCAATGCAGCGCAGCGCCGCCGGAAAGGCGTGCAAGCGCGGCAGACCGATGTCGGCCCCGCAGTCCTGGCATGCGCCATAGCTGCCGTCTTCGATGCGCGCCAGGGCAGCGCGCACGGCCACCAGCTCGTCGTGGTCACGGCGGGCTTCGGCATCGCGCACAGCGCTCTGGGCCACTTGGTTGGCCTGGGTGGCGTAGGCATCTTGCGGTGCGCTGTCGGCCGATTTCATGCGTTCGCGGTGGGCCACTTGCACAGCATCGAGCTCTTGCAGCAGTTGTTCTTTACGCGCCAACAATTGGTCGCGCAGGGCGTGCGTTTGGGGGGTGGTCAAGGTAGTCATAGGGGGAAGGATGCCATAGCTGTGCGCAAAAAAGCAAAAACTGTGCGGCTACTGCGCAGCGCATAAGCTTGCCGCCTTTCACGCCTGTTGTGCAACGCTGACCAAGATGACGGATTTACGGATGGATTCACCAACTGCTCCCCCCTCTGCCTTCCTCCCTGCCGACTGGAGCGCCGCGCCCGGCCCGCAATGGCGCTGGCTGGCACAAGATGCCGATGGCCAATGGTTTTGGTACCGCACCGAGCCGCAATTGGGCTGGGCCGGTGGGGTCTGGCGCAGCAATTCGCGCAACCAGCAGTTGGCCGGGCGCGGTGCCCCCAACCCAAACTGGGCCCAGTCCCTGCAAACCCGTCCAGAATAATCAGCATTTAAATAGCTGTTTGCGCTTTAAAACAAAAGGGTTCAGGCAGAAAACTACCTGAACCCTTTTAAATACCAGCGGGTGCAGCTCTTAGAACGTGTTCACGTTCTTAAAACTGCTGTTTAGGATGTCCTGAACAACTCGGTTTCGCGCGTGCTACGAGACTGAGTTTTTCATCTGGCGCAATGGAGACC
>NZ_JBHSEY010000011.1:0-40528 GCF_042654745.1 Comamonas denitrificans | reverse complement strand
CATGGCCTGTGAGGATGCCATTGCATGCTGACATGTACCAAACATTGCGGAGGGTTTTGCAGGATTTCCCTAGCCCATAAAAAATTACGGAATAACCCTGATAAATTTTTCGCAAAATAATCACAAAAGTGACTGGGTGCTGAACAAAAAGTCTTTTTGCTGACAAAAATTGCGCTAATCCCGTGTGGTTTACACGGTTTTTATTTCAGCCTGTAAGTCTTCTTCAAGTAATGTAAGCGATTGTTATGAATTGGGATGCTTGAGGGAGACGGGTAAATGAATATTAATAATTTTAAAATTAGCACCAAACTGACGCTTGGTTTTGGCTTGATGGCGGTGTTGTTATTTTTGATCAGCGCCACTTCATTATGAAAGGCGAAAAATCTGCATGATGATTTTGAATCGGTCATGCACCAGCAATATCCTAAAGTGGTCAAAATTGAGGAAATCAAAGACTTGCTCAATACCAATGAACTGTCCATCAGCCACATGCTGCATTACAAGGAAAGCGCCAGCCACGAGGATTTAATTGAAAAAGTATCGGCTACGCGGGCCAAAATTGCCGAGGCGCTGCAATTTTTGCAAACCCAGGAGATGGACGCAGAAGAGCAAGCAATTTTAGAAGCCTTCAAAGGGCCGCGCCTGGAATACATTGATGCGCAAGATCGGTATATTGAGTTAGTGCGCGATCGTCGTTTGGATGATGCTTTGTTTTTGCTGATTTTAGAAATGCCCAATAAGCGCAATGCTTACCATGCGGCATTAAAAAATCTGGTGGATGTGCAAAATAAACTCATGAATCAATCGGTCGAAGTGGCCAGCCAGTCGGTGACCAATATGTATTGGGTGATTGGCGCTGCCACGATGATTGTTTTATTGGGGGCAACTATTTTGTCGCTGTGGATTATTCGCAGCATTACCCGCCCGATTGCCGATGCTGTGCGTGTGGCTGATGCGGTGGCCGAGGGCAAGCTGACGCAAAACATCCAGGTGGTGGGCAAAAGTGAAACGGCCCGCTTGTTGCTGTCACTGCAGCAAATGCAAGCCGGTTTGGTGCAAGTGGTGGGGCGGGTGCGCCAAGGCTCGGAAGGCATTGCCTCGGCCAGTGCGCAAATTTCGCAAAGCAACCAGGATTTGTCGGCCCGCACTGAGCACCAGGCCAGCGCCCTGCAGCAAACCACGGCCACCATGGAGCAGCTGCACACCACCGTGCGCCAAAACGCTGTCAGTGCTGAGCAGGCCAACCAGCTTTCGCAAAAAGCCCGCCAGGTGGCCACCCAGGGGGGGCCGCCATGGAGTCGGTGGTGCGCAGCATGGGGGAAATCCAAACCAGTGCCGGGCGCATTGGCGACATCATTGGCGTGATTGATGCGATTGCCTTCCAAACCAATATTCTTGCGCTGAATGCGGCGGTTGAAGCGGCCCGCGCCGGTGAGCAGGGCCGCGGTTTTGCCGTGGTGGCCAGCGAGGTGCGGGCCCTGGCAGGGCGCAGCGCCGACGCGGCCCGCGAGATCAAGCAGCTCATCCACAGCAGCTTGGGCAGTGTGCAAGCGGGCACGCACGAGGTGGATCAAACCGGCCGGATCATGGCCGAAGTGGTGCAATCGATTGCCCAGGTGGCCCAGATCATGCAAGAGATCACGGCCGCCAGCAGCGCGCAAAGCCAGAGCGTGGCCCAGGTGAACCAGTCGGTGGTGCAAATGGAGCAAACCACGCAGCAAAACGCCGCCTTGGTCGAGGAGATGGCCGCCGCCGCGCTCAGCTTGAGTCAGCAGGCCCAAGAGCTGGTACACACCGTGGCGGTGTTTGACTTGGGCCAAGCGCTGGAGGTGCCAGAGTCTGGGCATCGGCCCAGCCAGGCACTTGCTAATTCAATAGCAGCTTGCGCTAATGATGAAAAGGAATTTTTGGCCTTATCGGCTTGAAATGCTTATTTCATAAGCGCGAAATGCCATCATTTTGATGGCATTTCGCTTTTAAGCAGAGTGTTTTTGTCTGGGGTTACTCATCATCCTCAAACACCAGCGGGGCCGGCGTGACAACGCGCAGCACGTGGCTTAAGTCCAGTTGGGTGCCTTGGGCGTAGCTGCTGTAAGGGGTATCGGGCTCGAGCAGCGCGGTGGCCAAGTTGGCGTGGCCTTGGTTGAGGCTGACGTAGTAGCTGCCGGGGATGGCATCGGCCAAGAGGCGCTGGGTCACGATGTGGCCGCCCTGGTCGGTGTAGCCATCGGCCACCAGGGGCGAGAGCTCGGCAACGCGCAGCACTTGCAGGCCCAACTGATCGAGTTGGGCGGCGGTGTTGCGCGCCTCGGGCGAGAGCCAGTAGCCGCAGGGGCGGCTGCGCTGCTCGGTGGCACTCAGGCCCAGGGCCGATTGCCAAGCCACCAGGGTGGGGGTGATGTGGCTGCTGGTCAGGTCGATCAGGGGCAATTCACGCTTTTCGTGTACGCCTTGGGCCTGCACCAGCAGGTTGCCTTGGCAGGCTTGGCTGGCAATGTCGCGGCTGGCGAAGGTGGCAACTTGGGCCAAATCCCTGGCGCGCGTGCTGGCGCTATCGAGCACGGAGAGCATGGCTTGCACCAGGCCATGCACACGGCGTTGGGCGTGCAGCAGCCCCAGGTCGCTGCCCCGGCTTTGCACGGTCAGGCCAATGGCGTTTTTCAGGGCGGCGATGTTGGTCAGGGTGGTGGGCTGCACGGTGTCCATGGCAAAGCCTGCCTCGGCACTGTTGCCGGTGGGCTCGGCCAGGGCGTCGGTGCGCAAGCCCGCTTGTGCCAAGCGGCTGGTCATGGGCTGAAAAAACCATTCCTTGGCGGCTTTGGTAACAAACTCATGCGCATTGGCGGTCATGGCGTATTGCACGCCCATGTCGTTCGCGCGGGTGGCGTTGAAGCGGGTTTGGGTTGGCCCCAGGGCGGCAAACTCGCCCGCATCGAGCACCACGGCCGGGCGGTACAGGGTGATCAGCTGTGCCAAAGCGCGGGCCTCGGGGGTTTGCAGGCGCAAATGGTCGTGGCGCAGATCGGTGCCATTGGCCGTGGTTGCTTGCTGGGTTTCAAAGCCATCAGGATTGGCCCGGGGCACCAGCAGCAAGTTGATGTGCCTGAGCATGGGGCGCAGCAAGCCGCCGTCATCCAGCTCTTGCAGCAGGGCCAAAACGGCTTCGGTCGATGCCGGTGCATTGCCTTGCTGGCCTGCCACGATCATGACCATGGGGCGCTGCGTGGCATCCAGGCTGCTGGGGGTGAGGTCTGCGCTTTGGGCGGCCAAGACGGCAGCAATCGCCCGGCCATTTTGTGAATTTCCGGCCGGCAGCACGGCGATGCGCACGCCATCGTCGCTGCTGCCGGTGCTTGGGGTGCTGTGGTGGGGCAGTTGCTGCAGCAGCTCGGCCAATTCAGCGTTGCTGGTAAAGCTGCTGCGCTCTGGTGCCAAACCGGGGGTGCGGTAGCGTTGGTCGGGTTCAGGAAAGAGGGCGGCCACGGTAGCGCTGTAGGGCAGGGCGTGCACGCGCGATTGGCTGATAGGGCTGGTGCTCACAGCAGGGGCCGTGGCCGCTGGGGGGGAGGCTGGCGCTGCGGGTGTCGTTGTGGTGGTGGTGCCGCTGGTACCGGGCCATTCGGGCAATGGCACGCTGGTGCAGGCGCTTAAGGCCAGCACGCCGACCATCCAGGCCAGGTGGCGTGGCCTGGCGGTCACGCCATGGGCAGGGGTGGGGGAAACAACAAGGGCAAGGGGTTTTGTCATATGTGGTCTACCGCAAGTGGCCAGAGTGTGGCTCTGGCGGCCAAACATCTCAAAATCGCAAAAGAACTGGCCTAAAAACACAAAGGCCCCAGAGCATAGCAATGCCTGGGGCCTGAACAGAAGGACTTAGAACGTGTTCACGATCTCCTCATGGGTGTGTGGGCGCGGCTTCGGGCGGTCTGCGTCGTTGCAAATCCTCGCAATAGCCAAGCTATTGCTGTGGTTTGCGCCTCGCAACCCATCCCGAACCGCATCCCCCACACCTTCATTCGAGACCATGAACACGTTCTTAGCGGCCGAAGTTGCCGCCACCTCCACCGCTGCGGCGGCGGTTGCCGGCAAAGCCGGGGCCGCCACTGAAGCCGGGGCCGCCACGGCGCGGGCGATCGACCATCAGGTCCACGCTGGTGCGGGTGGGGTCGGGCTGGCCGCTGCTGCCGCCAGCGCGGGCGGGTTTGCGGGGGCGGCCCAGCTGGGTGCCCAGGTGGGCATCGGTGGGGGGCTGGAATTCAAACCGGCTGCTCGCGCCGCCTTCGTAATCCGGCCCTTCGCTGCGGGGGGGGCGGTTGTGGCTGCTGCTGGTGTTAGTGCGGGGAGGGCGGCTTTCTCGCATCGGTGCCAAGCCTTCGCCCGGGCGTGTGCTGCTGCGGCCTGGGCGCTGGCGCGAGCGGTTGTAGCCTTGGCCGCCACGGCGTGGGCCCGTGTCCCCTGGGGTGGCGCTGCCCTGGTCGGGGTGGCCTTCGCCGCTGGCTTGGGCGGCGGCTTCGGCCACCGGTTTGCGGCCACCACGGCCACCGCCTCGGTTGGGTTGGGCGGTTTTAGTGCTGCGGATGCGCTCCATCATCTCTTGGCGCGCGGCTTTGGCCGCTGCCTGCATGACTTCCCGGCTGGGGGGCTTGCCAGCACCGCCCCAAATGGTTTGGCGGCCCATGGCGATGGGCTCGGCTTTTTCACCCTCTTCAGGGCCAAAGTCGGGCAGCACCTGCACGGGGATTTCTTGCTTGGTGAAGCGTTCGATTTCCATCATGAAACCTTCTTCGTCCAAGCACACCATGCTGACGGCATGGCCTTCGCGCCCCGCGCGGCCCGTGCGGCCAATGCGGTGTACGTAGTCTTCTGGAACGTTCGGGATTTCGTAGTTCACGACGTGCGGCAGCTCGTCAATATCAATGCCACGCGCTGCAATATCAGTAGCTACCAGCGCACGCAGTTCGCCAGTTTTAAAGCCTGCTAGCGCTTGAGTGCGCGCGCTTTGGCTTTTGTTGCCATGCAAAGCCATAGCGGTGACACCGTGCTTGGTCAGGTATTCAGCCACATGGTTGGCGCCAAATTTGGTGCGGGTAAAAACCAGCACCTGGCTCCAGTTGTGCTCTTGGATGATGTGCAGCAGGGCTTCTTTTTTCTTGCGGCGGCCAACGGGGTGGATGATCTGGGTGATGCGCTGCACGGTGGTGTTGCGCGGTGTCACTTGGATGCTTTGCGGGTTTTTCAGCAAGGTGCCCGCCAGCTCGCGGATGTCGTCGCTGAAGGTGGCCGAAAACAGCAGGCTTTGCTTGTCTTTGGGCACCAGGGCCAGGATTTTTTTCACATCGTGAATAAAGCCCATGTCCAGCATGCGGTCAGCCTCATCGAGCACCAGCACTTCCACGTGGGACAAATCCAGCAGGCCTTGCTGCTGCAAATCGAGCAACCGGCCTGGCGTGGCGACCAGGATGTCGATGCCTTTGCGGATACGGTCGATTTGTGGCTTCATGCCCACGCCGCCGAAGATGACGGTCGATTTGACGGGCAGATGTTGGGCGTAGGAGCGCAGGTTGTCCTCAATCTGCGCGGCCAATTCGCGCGTGGGGCTCAAGATCAGCGCGCGGATGCCGCCAGCGGGTTTTTGCGTGCCGCCTTGGGTCAGGCGGTGCAGGATGGGCAGCGAAAACGCCGCCGTTTTCCCGGTGCCGGTTTGGGCACCAGCGAGCAAGTCGTGACCGGCCAAAACGGCGGGTATGGCTTGTTCTTGAATCGGGGTGGGGGTGGTGTAGCCCTGCTCGTGTACGGCTTGGACGATGGCCGGAGCCAAGTTCAGTTCTTCAAATGTCATTGTTGTGGCAATACGCCCATCCTGGGCGTTGGGGTTAGGTGCTTGTTTTCAAAATTTACTCACCTTGCAGGGCCGCCCCTTGCGGGCAGCCGGGCCAGTCTCTAGGTGAATGGGCTGACCTTGGTTTTAAAGACGGTCGCAGTGCGTGGGTAGGCGCTGGAAGGCTTCGCAAAAAGGCCAAAGTCCAGGGTAACTGGATCCCTGGGTAGCCGATATTGTCGCATGCGTTGATAATTGCGGGTTGGTTGCTGCAAAAAGACAGCACATTAATTGCAAAAATTTCTTATTTGAAAGACCCATGGCTCAATACGTTTTCTCGATGAATCACTTGACCAAGACGGTGCCGCCCAAGCGCCAGATCTTGAAAGATATCTCTTTGTCGTTCTTTCCCGGGGCCAAAATCGGTGTGCTGGGCCTGAATGGTTCGGGTAAATCTTCGCTCTTGAAGATCATGGCGGGCGTGGACAAGGAGTTCGAGGGCGAAGCCATTCCCATGGCGGGGCTGTCGATTGGTTACCTGCCCCAAGAGCCCCAGCTCAACCCCGAGCACACGGTGCGCGAAGCGGTGGAAGAGGCCATGGCCGAGGTGAACAAGGCCAAGGCCCGCCTCGAAGAGGTGTATGCCGCGTATGCCGAAGAAGATGCCGACTTTGATGCCCTGGCGGCCGAGCAAGGCGAGTTGGAGGCCATCATTGCTGCCGCAGGCACAGACAGTGAGCACCAATTAGAGATTGCCGCCGATGCCTTGCGCCTGCCCCCTTGGGATGCGGTGGTGGGCAAGCTCTCGGGCGGTGAAAAGCGCCGCGTGGCGCTGTGCAAGTTGCTGCTGTCCAAGCCCGATATGCTGCTGCTGGACGAGCCGACCAACCACTTGGACGCTGAATCGGTCGATTGGCTGGAGCAGTTCTTGCACCGCTTTACCGGCACCGTGGTGGCCATTACCCACGATCGCTACTTCCTGGATAACGCGGCCGAGTGGATTTTGGAGCTGGACCGTGGCCATGGCATTCCCTACAAGGGCAATTATTCCGACTGGCTGCTGCAAAAAGGCAACCGCCTGGAGCAAGAGCAAAAAGGGGAAGAGGCCCGCGCCAAAGCCTTGAAAAAAGAGCTGGAATGGGTGCGCCAAAATGCCAAAGGTCGCCAGACAAAATCCAAAGCCCGCATTGCCCGTTTTGAAGAGCTGAGCGATTACGAATACCAAAAACGCAATGAAACCCAGGAAATCTTTATTCCTGTGGCCGAGCGTTTGGGCAGCAAGGTGATCGAATTTAAAAACGTCTCCAAAGCCTTTGGCGACCGTTTGTTAATTGACAACCTGTCGATGAACGTGCCCGCTGGGGCCATCGTCGGCATCATCGGCCCCAACGGCGCGGGTAAATCCACGCTGTTCAAGCTGATTGCGGGCAAAGAGCAGCCCGATAGCGGCACGGTGGAAATCGGTCAAACCGTGCAACTGGCCTATGTGGACCAGTCGCGTGACAGCCTCTCGGACGATAAAACCGTGTGGGAAGATGTCTCGGGTGGCCTGGATATTTTGAACATCGGCAAATTCCAAATGGCCAGCCGCGCTTACTGCGGGCGCTTTAACTTCAGCGGTCAGGACCAGCAAAAGAAAGTTGGCAACCTCTCCGGCGGTGAGCGTGGTCGCCTGCACTTGGCGAAAACCTTGATTCAAGGCGGCAACGTGCTGCTGCTGGACGAGCCCTCCAACGACTTGGACGTGGAAACCCTGCGTGCCCTGGAGGATGCCCTGCTCGAATACGCCGGCACGGTGCTGGTCATCAGCCATGACCGCTGGTTTTTGGACCGCATCGCCACCCACATCCTGGCCGCTGAGGGCGACTCGCAATGGGTGTTCTTTGACGGCAACTACCAAGAGTACGAGGCCGACAAGAAACGCCGCCTGGGCGAAGAGGGCGCTGCGCCCAAGCGTTTCCGCTACAAGGCACTGAAATAAGTCAGTGCTTTAATTGCATAGCAAGAGGCGTACTAAGTACGCCTTTTTTTATTGAAAAACACCAAAAAATAGCAAAAATAAAGCGGTAGATGCTATTTATTATTCTCTTGTCAGTGCCGCTTGAACTGGGCACAGTTCTGGGCACTATGCGCTGCAAAATTTTTCTACCCCTGTTGTTGTTCACGGTTGTTACGGCCTTGCTGCCGGCGCAGGCCCAGGTGCAGCGCTGCACCGATGCCCGCACGGGCAAGGTGACGTACACCGACGGCAGTTGCAGCGCTGACCAGCGCAGCCAGGAGGTGGTGCCGGCCCTTTCACCGCAGGAAAAAGCCGCGCAAGAGCGCCAATACGAAGAGGCCCAAGCCCGCTGGCAGGTGGAGCAGGCCCGCACCCAGGCCCAGCGCCGATTAGAGGCGGAAAAAGCCGCAGCCCAAGCCGCCGCCGCAGCGGCGCGGCAGCCCCCGGTGCAAATCATTCAGCCGCCCGCCAATCCTGCTGCACCTGTGGTGGTGCCTTATCCGGTGTACCCCGGCTCGGTGGGAGCTTATCCCCCCCACCACCGCCCGCGGCCACCGCATGGCAGGCCCCCGCCGCCCGAGCCCGAAGTGCGCTGGCAGTGCAATGTGTTTCGGTGCTACGACGGCAAGGGCAATGTGCGGCCCCGGCCTTGATCGGCAGCCTGCCCAAGGCCTGCCGCCAAGCCTTGCAACACATCGGGCCAGCGCAAACGCATTCTGAGTTCTGTTTTTAAACGGCGATTGGAGAGGCGGCGCGATTCGCTCATAAAGCTCAGGCTCAGGGGCGAGAGCTGTTCTTGCGCCTGGCTGCGCGAGATGCGCGGTGGGCGCGGCAGGCCGTACACATCGGCCGCCTGCTCAAAATAATCGCCCATGCGCAGCTGGCGGTCGTCGCACACGTTCATGGCCCGCAAGGGCCGAGCGCGAAACAGGGCCAGCAGGCAGGCCAGGGCCAAATCGTCGGCATGAATATGGTTGGTAAACACATCGTCGGCCGCGGCCAAGATGGGCAGGTTGTTGCGCAACCGCTCTTGGGGCGTGCCATGGGGGCGATTGGGCGCATAAATGCCGGGGGCCCGCAAAACGCTCAGGCGCACGCGCCGGTGTTTCGCCCAGCGCTGCAATCGCGTTTCCGCATCCACACGCCGCTGGGCGCGGGCGGTGCTGGGGGCCACGGGGCGGGTTTCATCCACCCAAGCGCCGGCGCAATCGCCATACACCCCGGTGGTCGAGACATAGGCCAGCGCCCGGGGCGCTGAAGTTTGGCTCAGCGTCTGCAGCAGGGCGCGGGTGCGGGTGTCGTGCGGGCCGTGGCCCGGTGGCGGGGCCAGGTGCAGCACATAAGGGGCCAAACCAGCCAGGCGGCGCAGGCTGGCCGGGGCATCCAAGTTGCCCAGCAAGGGGGTGATGCCCTGGGCTTGCAGCACGGCCTGGCTCTGTGGGTTGGAAGTTAGCGCCAGCACCCGCACCCCGCGATCGAGCAGCAGGCGGGCGCAGCGCTGGCCCACATCGCCACACCCGACAATGAGTACGCGCAGGCGGCGAAATGGGGCCAGCGGCTGGGGGCGGATGCGTGGCGGGCGGGGGTATGGTTTTGCGTTTGTGGGCACAATTCGGCCTTTCCTGGCACGGGGCCAGTGCTGAAAATAAGGAAGGATAGCCAAGATATGAGCGCAGACAACGCTTGCCAAGTCACCATCCAGCCCAGTGGCCGCAGTTTTATGGTGCGCGAAGGCCAAACCATTTTGGCCGCCGCCATCGAGGCCGGGGTGGGCCTGCCCTATGGCTGCAAGGACGGGGCCTGCGGCTCGTGCAAGTGCCAAAAATTGAGCGGCAGCACCACGCATGGCAGCCATTCGGCCCATGCCCTGAGCGAGGAAGAGGCGCGCCACGGTGTGATCTTGACCTGTCGTGCCACCGCCCACAGCGATGTGGTGCTGGAGTCGCGCCAAGTGAGCTTGGAAGGCTTGCCGCCCATCAAGAAAATGCCCGTGCGGGTGCGCAGCCTTGCGCGTTTGAGCCCCGATGTCATGCAAGTGCAGCTGCAGCTGCCGGCCACCGAAAAATTTGTGTACTTTGCCGGGCAATACATTGAGTTTTTATTGCGCGACGGCACCCGCCGGGCGTATTCCATGGCCAACGCACCGCACACCCAGGCCGACAACCCCGGCATGGAGCTGCACATTCGCCACATGCCCGGTGGCGTGTTCACCGACCAGGTGTTTGGCGGGATGAAGGAAAAGGACATCCTGCGCGTTGAAGGCCCGTTTGGCAGCTTTTTCTTGCAGCCTAACAGCCAAAAGCCCTTGATTTTTATCGCCTCTGGCACGGGTTTTGCCCCCATTCAAGCCATCTTGCAGCACTTGGAATACCTGGGCAGCCGCCGCCCGGTGATGCTGTATTGGGGGGGGCGGCGCCCACACGATATTTACCGGGCCGACTGGATTCAGGCGCATCGCTTGCCCGGGGGCTTGAACTTTGTGCCCGTGGTTTCGGATGCGTTGCCTGAGGACAATTGGCAGGGCCGCACAGGGTGGGTACACCAAGCCGTGCTGGATGATTTTGCGGATCTGGCCCCTTTTGAGGTGTACGCCTGCGGTGCCCCGGCGATGGTCGAGGCGGCGCGGCAAAGCTTTATCGCGACCCGCAATCTGCCTGCCGAAGCATTTTTTGCCGATGCCTTTACCAGCGCTGCCGATTCAGCGTAATTGGCCGCCGCCATACCCACCCGGGAGGCGGACTTTCTTGCCCACGCCCCAGCAGCGTGGGCGTGGCTGCTCTTAAATGGCGGTTTTTTTGACCTTGAAGGAGTGTTTTCATGCCGCCGTCTGTGTCCCGTTGTGCTTACCAGTTGCATGTGCAGTTGCAAGGCACAACCCCTGCCGTCTGGCGGCGCTTGGTCGTGGCAGAGCGCACTTCTTTGGCGCAACTGCACCGCATCGTGCAAACCGTTTTGGGCTGGCACCAGCCCCAGCCGTATTGCTTTGAAATTGCGGGCCAGCGCTACGGCCAGCCCAACCCGGATGACCCCAACGACCCCACCATGGATGCCCGCCGCTACACCCTGGGGCAATTGCAGCAGCATGGCCCCGTGCCCATGGCACACAGTGTTGGCGGTGGCGAGGGCGCTGCACTGCTGCGCATTCGGGTGGAGGCGGTGCAACCGCTGACAGCGCTAGCCGCCATCCCCGATTGCCTGGATGGCCGCCACCTGCCCGATGGCAGCGCGTTTGATATAGCCGCAGCCCGTTTGCGCGTGCAGGCTTTGCAGGCCCAGCCGCAAAAAGCGGGTGAATGCCTGATTTAAAAATAAAAGCTGTTTGCGCTTAATTTAAAACGTTTTCAAGGCAATTTTGCTTTGAATTACTTATTAAATCAGCGCAAACAGCTATTGTTTTTATGGGGTGGTGTGCTGCCGTTTTAGCGGGCCGCAGCCACCAACGGCTGGCGCGGCAGCAGTTTGAGCAAGGTTTTGAGCAAGGCACCGTACAGCGGCACAAACACCGCCAGGCTCACCAGCAGCTTGATTACGTAATCGACCAGGGCAATCTCCATCCAGTTGGCCGCCATAAACGGGTTGGAGCTGCGCCAGAACGCCACGCTGAAAAACATCAGCGTATCGGCCGCCTGACCAACAATGCCCGAGGCGGCCGGCGCAATCCACCACTGGGGCCACTGGCGCAGGCGGTCAAACACCTGAATATCGAGCAGCTGCCCCAGCACATAAGCCATAAAGCTGGCCAAGGAAATGCGGAACACAAAGGCGTTGAAGGTGGCCAAGCTCTCCCAGCCGGCAAACGCGCCATCGTGAAACAGCACCGAGACGATGTAGGAAGCGACCAGTGCGGGCAGCATGACCCGGGCAATGACGATTCTGGCGGCCGGTTTGCCAATCAGGCGTACCGTTAAATCGGTGGCCAAAAAGATAAACGGAAAGCTGAATGCGCCCCAGGTGGTATGCCAGCCCCACAGGGTAATGGGCAGTTGCACCAGGTAGTTGCTGGCAATGATGAGGGTGATGTGAAAGGCGATCAGGGCCACGAGCGCGTTGCGCTGGGCCGTTGCCGGGAGCTCAAACATAAAAGTCCTTTTTGGGCAAAGCAAGCATGGGGGTGAGGGAACCCATGGCACCGGCCCCCGATGGGCCCGTGCGAAGAGGGGCGCAAGTTTAACCGTTCAAATTCACCCCCAGGCGCTGGGGCAGCACTTGCTGCAGCACGGTGGTGGAGATCTCTTCAATCGATTTGTGCGTGCTTGAGAGCCACTGCACCCCGGCGCGGCGCATCATGGCCTCGGCCTCGGCCACCTCGTGGCGGCAATTTTGCAAGCTGGCGTAGCGCGAATTGGGGCGGCGCTCGTTGCGGATATCGGACAGGCGCTGGGGGTCAATCGTCAGGCCAAACAGTTTTTTGCGGATCGGCTCCAGCACCGGGGGCAGCTGCTTGCGATCGAAATCTTCAGGAATCAGCGGGTAGTTGGCCACTTTCAGGCCAAATTGCATCGCCAGGTACAGGCTGGTGGGGGTCTTGCCCGAGCGGCTTACACCAATCAGCACCACATCGGCCCCCGACAGGTCGGCGTGCGTCTGCCCATCGTCGTGCGCCAGGGTGTAGTTGATGGCCTCCATGCGGTTGAGGTATTCCTTGCTTTGGCTGATGTCGCTAAAGCGCCCAACGCGGTGCTGGCTTTTCAGGCCCAGCTCATCTTCCAGCGGCTGCACAAAGGTGCCAAACATGTCCATGAGCAAACCCTTGCAGTGCTGGGTGACCACGGCCACTACGTCTGGATTGACCAGGGTGCTGAAAACGATGGGGTTTTTTCCCTCCACTTCACCACTGTGATTGATTTGGCGCACCGCCTGGTGGGCTTTATCGACGGTATCGACAAAGGGAATGCGCACGATGCGGGGGGTGATATCAAATTGCGCCATTAACGCAGTGCCAAAGGTCTCGGCGGTGATGCCCGTGCCGTCCGAAATCACAAAAACCGTGCGTGTATGCATACACTTGCCTCTCCAGTGGGGTCAGAAACTGCCGGATTTGGCCATTGTTTTGGCTGCCCGGCCCTACAATCGCCGATTATTTGTCAGATTCCTGCCTCTGCCCGATGAAGTCCCACAACGAAAACCAAGCAAAGTGACTTGCACCGCGCAGACGCTGCCGATTTTTTAACTTTGGAGTTTGTTATGTCTGAACGCTTTGCTGCGAATGCTCTGGTCGTGCCCTTTGAGCAACTGCGCATGGAGGATGTGGAGGTTGTTGGCGGTAAAAACGCCTCGCTAGGCGAGATGATCTCGCAGCTGCCTCAGGGCGTGCGCGTGCCCACCGGCTTTGCCACCACAGCCCACGCTTTTCGCCAATTTCTGGCGTTTGAAGGTCTGGCCGAGAAAATCTCCGCCAAATTAAAAGCCTTGGACGTGGACGATGTGCGCGCTTTGGCCCAAGTGGGTGCCGAAATCCGCGCCATGGTCGAAGCCCAGCCCTTCCCCGCCGATCTGGAAAAAGCCATTCGCGAGGCTTTTGACACCTTGCAAGGGGGCAACAGCGCCGCTTCGTTTGCGGTGCGCTCTTCGGCCACGGCCGAAGACCTGCCCGACGCTTCGTTTGCCGGTCAGCAAGAAACCTTCTTGAACGTGGTGGGCATCGAAGATGTGCTGCACAAAATGAAAGAAGTGTTCGCTTCGCTCTACAACGACCGTGCCATTTCTTACCGCGTCCACAAAGGCTTTGAGCACGACGTGGTGGCCCTGTCTGCTGGTGTGCAGCGCATGGTGCGCTCTGACCTGGGTGCCGCCGGTGTGATGTTCACCATCGACACCGAATCGGGCTTTGAAGACGTGGTGTTCATCACCTCCAGCTACGGCCTGGGCGAAACTGTGGTGCAAGGCGCTGTGAACCCGGACGAGTTCTACGTGCACAAGCCCATGCTCAAGGCTGGCAAACAGGCGCTGATTCGCCGCAACCTGGGCAGCAAACTGATCCAGATGGTGTTTGCCACCCCCGAAGAAAAAGCTGCCAGCGGCAAGCTGGTGAAAACTTGCGATGTGGCCCCTGAGCTGCGCAACCGCTATTCGCTGTCCGACGCGGATGTGCAGTTGCTGGCCCAGTACGCCCTGGTGATCGAGCAGCACTACGGCCGCCCGATGGACATTGAGTGGGGTAAGGACGGCACCGACGGCCAGCTCTACATCCTGCAAGCGCGTCCTGAGACGGTGAAAAGCCAGTCCAAAGGCCAGGCCGAACTGCGTTACAAGCTCAAAGGCACCGGCAATGTGCTGGTTGAAGGCCGCGCCATTGGCCAGAAGATCGGTACCGGCACTGTGCGCTTGGTGAGCGACATTTCGCAAATGGACCAGGTGCAGGCTGGCGATGTGCTGGTCACCGACATGACCGACCCCAACTGGGAGCCGGTGATGAAAAAAGCCGCAGCGATTGTCACCAACCGCGGTGGCCGTACCTGCCACGCTGCCATCATTGCGCGTGAATTGGGCATTCCGGCCGTGGTGGGTTGCGGCGATGCCACGGCACGCTTGAAAGACGGCACCTTGGTGACCGTGTCTTGCGCCGAGGGCGACACCGGCAAGATCTACGACGGCCTGATCGAAACCGAAGTGACCGAAGTGCAGCGCGGTGCCATGCCCGAGATTGCCACCAAGATCATGATGAACGTGGGCAACCCCCAGCTGGCCTTTGACTTTGCCCAACTGCCCAACGGCGGCGTGGGTCTGGCGCGTTTGGAATTCATCATCAACAACAACATTGGTGTTCACCCCAAGGCTATTCTTGACTACCCCGCGGTCGATGCTGACCTGAAAAAGGCTGTGGAATCCGTGGCCCGTGGCCATGCCTCGCCGCGTGCCTTCTACGTTGATAAAGTGGCGGAAGGTGTGGCCACCATTGCCGCCGCTTTCTGGCCCAAGCCCGTCATCGTGCGCATGTCGGACTTCAAGTCCAACGAATACCGCAAGCTGATCGGCGGCAGCCGCTACGAGCCGGAAGAAGAAAACCCGATGCTCGGCTTCCGTGGCGCAGCGCGTTACATCTCCGAAGACTTCGGCGAAGCTTTCAAGATGGAGTGCGAAGCCCTGCGCCGCGTGCGCGAAGACATGGGCCTGACCAACGTGGAGATCATGATCCCCTTCGTGCGCACCTTGAAGCAAGCCGAGCGCGTGACCGAGCTGCTGGCCGACAACGGCTTGAAGCGCGGCGAAAATGGCCTGAAGCTGATCATGATGTGCGAAGTGCCCTCCAACGCCATCTTGGCCGAAGAGTTCCTAGAGTTCTTTGATGGCTTCTCGATTGGCTCCAACGATTTGACCCAGCTGACCCTGGGCTTGGACCGTGACTCAGGCCTGGAGCTGCTGGCCAAAGACTTTGACGAGCGCGATCCGGCCGTCAAGAAAATGCTCGAACGCGCCATTGATGCCTGCTTGGCCAAGGGCAAATACGTGGGTATTTGCGGTCAAGGCCCTTCTGACCATCCCGACTTTGCCAAATGGTTGGCCGACAAGGGCATTGTCTCGATCTCGCTGAACCCCGATACCGTGATCGAAACCTGGCAAAACCTGGCCAAGTAAGGCCGACTGCGCAGCCCGCCATGCCCGAGCAAGTTTCTGCCCAGCATGACGAGGCGGCCGCTGTGGCAGCCGAGGTTTTCCCCCCCGACTTGCACGACACCCACCACCTTTGGCTCAAAGCATCGCTGCTGACAGTCTGGGTGGTGGTCACGTTTGGGGGGGCGTATTTTGCCCGCGTCCTGCAAAAAGGAGGGGGGCAATGGGGCTATTGGATGGCAGCCCAAGGCTCGGTGTTGGTCTTTTTGGCCATTGTGGTGTTCTACTCGTGGGCCATGGCACGGTTTGAGCGGCGTGACGCCCAAGCGACCGATCCCGGCCCACCCCCTTTGGAAGATGGGGCTGATGACGCAGCCCTCTGATCGCCCCGGTATCCGTGCCCTGCATGCCCGCGCGTATTCTTCGCGCTGGCACCGTTTTGTGGGGCTGTACGTTGTCGGCGTGCTGGTGTTTCTGGGCTGTATGGGCTGGGCGGAGCACCTGGGCCTGTCGCGGTTGTGGATTGGCCCGATCTTTTTGTTCGTCACGGTGATGGTGTATGCGCTGATCGGTATTTCGGGGCGCACAGGCAGTCCGGAGGAATACTACGTCGCTGGGCGGCGCATTCCCCCCATTTACAACGGTATGGCCGCGGCAGCCGACTGGATGAGTGCGGCTTCCTTTATCAGCTTGGCTGGTGCCTTGTACCTGCAAGGGTATGGCGGCACGCCTGAAAACCCGGGGGGGTTGGCCTATGTGCTGGGCTGGACGGGGGGCTTTGTGCTGGTGGCCTTGCTGGTTGCGCCGCATTTGCGGGCCATGCGCCTGTACACCTTGCCAGACTTTTTTCAGCAGCGCTTTGGGGGCAGCTGGCCTCGCATCATTGCGGCCTTGTCTGCGGTGTTGTGCTCATTCACCTATGTGGTGGCGCAAATTTATGGGGTGGGGCTGATTGCTTCGCGCTTGACCGGGGTGCAGTTTGAAATTGGCATCATGCTGGGTCTGGGCGGCGTGCTGGTGTGCTCCTTTCTGGGGGGGATGAAGGCCATCACCTGGACCCAGGTGTCGCAATACATTGTGGTGTTGCTGGCTTTTCTGGCACCGATGTCGTGGCTGGCGTACAAGCAATTGGGCAACCCGGTGGCCGCTGTGGCCTACGACAGCCATTTGCAAGCCATTGCCGATATGGAAACGCGGCTGCTGGCGGCCCCTGAAGAGCTGCAAGTGCGCCAGGAGTTTGAGCGCCGCGCCCAGGTGCTGGAATACAAATTGAGCAATGTGGCGCAAAACTTGGAGCAAGAGCGCCAGCTGTTGCAAGAGCGGGTGCGGTATTTGCGCTCGATTCACAGCGATATGGCATCGATTGTGCAGGCCAATCGCGAGCTGGTGAACCTGCCGCGCACCCCCGAAGAGGCCAAAATCCTGTGGCAGGAGCAAATGCACGAATACCGCCAGCGCTCCCAGCCCTTGAATGGGGTGCCCCGCCATACCCTGCCCTTTGCCGGTGATCCCGAAGGTTCGCCGCAGGAGCAAGCCCTGTTTGATAAATCCCGGCGCAACTTTTTGGCTTTAATGTTTTGCCTGATGCTGGGCACGGCCGGGCTGCCCCACCTGCTGACGCGCTACTACACCGCGCCCTCGGTGGCCGGGGCGCGCTCCTCGGTAGCGTGGTCGCTGTTTTTTATTGCGCTGTTGTACCTCAGCGCGCCGGCCTTGGCCGCCTTGGTGAAGTACGAGGTGATGCACAAATTGGTCGGTGTGCGCTTTGATGAGCTGCCCACCTGGATTGCCCAATGGTCACGGGTGGATAGCTCGTTGCTGGCCGTCGAAGATGTGAATGGCGATGGCCGCTTGCAGTGGGGCGAAATTCGCCTGGGGGCGGACCTCATCATGCTGGCCACCCCAGAAATTGCCGGGCTGCCCTACGTGATGTCGGGTTTGGTAGCGGCCGGTGGTCTGGCGGCGGCGCTGTCCACGGCCGATGGTTTGCTGCTGACGATCAGCAATGCCTTGGTGCGCGATTTGTACTTTCAAGCCCGCCCGCACCAGGCCAGTACCGAGCAGCGGGTGATTGTCTCAAAATTTGTACTTATGGCCGTAGCGTTGGCGGCCGCTTTTGTGGCAAGTCGTCGTTCTTCTGATATTTTGCCTATGGTTGCAGCTTCATTTTCGATAGCTGCCTCCGCCTTTGTGCCGGTGATGGTGCTGGGCATTTTTTGGCGTGGCACCAACCGCATGGGTGCGGTGGCCGGCATGCTCAGTGGGCTGGGGGTGACGCTGTACTACATGCTCTCCCATACGGCACTGGCGCAGGCGCTGTTCCCGAAAGCCTGGCTGGCCGATGGGATGTGGTGGGACATCCAGCCGGTGTCGGCCGCCGTGTTTGGCGTGCCGGTGGGTTTGGTGGTGGCGATAGTGGTCAGCTACTGGAAAAAACCCTAGCCACCTGCTCAGGCTTGCCCAGGCGTTTGGGTAATTTGCTGGAAGGAGGGCGTGCTATTGGTCATCAAGGCCCCCAAGTGCAACAAGCTTTGGGTGTCCAAAAAGGGGCGCACTTCCGAGGAGGACAGGCTGTGCGTAATGCGCAGCTGCGGCTCTTGGGTGAGCAACAGAATTTGCGGCTGGGCAAACGGCAGTTTGCGCGCATCCAGCAGTTTGGCAATTTGCGGCTGGTGTGGCTGCGCGGTTCTGCGCATCACCACGGCGGTGGTTTCATCGTTGAGCGCAATAAACACCCCGGGGGGGTACATGCCCACGCTGTGCAGCAAAGCCTCCCCAGCTTTTTGATAGAGCTGCGAGGAGGGGCCGGTGATCACATGCACCGATTCGGCCACGCTGCGGCCAGCCCGGCGGCGGCGGGGGCTGATCATGGCGGCATAGCGATCCACCGTGGCCAGCAGGCGGGCCAAACGTTCAGCCGCTTGCTGCTGCAGCAATGGCAGCTGTGGCGGGGTGTTGATATGGTGCAGCGTCACCACGTCCAGCCACAATCCATTGGTGATTTGCATGCGCTCCAGCAAGCGCCGCCCTTCCACAGGATGCATGCGAATCGCTTCTTGCTGGGCAGCGCTGGGGCGCTCGCGCTGCAAGGCCAGCTGGTCATGCAGCTGGGTCATGCCGATGTTCATGGTCAGGGCGGCGCGGACCAAGGCATCGCGCTCTTGCGGTGGCAAATGGTAGGTGCCCGCCAAAATGTGGCTCAGTGCTGCGCATACCAGTGCATGGGCCGCGCTGTAGCCCGTGTGCGAGCTGGAGGCCAACTGGTACATCAGGTACAAGCCCGCATCGCGGTCGTGCGCCAAGAGCTCTTGCAGCCACGCA
This sequence comes from Comamonas denitrificans, assembly GCF_042654745.1. Classification (NCBI taxonomy): domain Bacteria; kingdom Pseudomonadati; phylum Pseudomonadota; class Betaproteobacteria; order Burkholderiales; family Comamonadaceae; genus Comamonas; species Comamonas denitrificans. The sequence goes on along the minus strand of NZ_JBHSEY010000011.1, from coordinate 21,839 downwards.
TCAAGTTGCAGAACTTTGGCTTCAAAATTACCCACCTGCGCCGGATGCGTCAGCACCAAAGCCAAGGCCGCCTCTAAATCGGCCCACAAGCCTTGCAGGTCTTCGTAGGTGTCGTAGTCCATGGCAGCGTATCGGCGCAAGTGCGGCGCAATCAAGAAGGGCAGGCAGGTGCTGGGGCGGCTGCAGGCGTTAATCGCGGAAGTTGTTGAACGACAGCGGGTGGTCAGGCAGCTCTTTGCGGATCAGCGCCATCGCCGCTTGCAGGTCATCGCGCTTGGCACCAGTGATGCGCACGGCATCGCCCTGGATGGCCGCTTGCACCTTCATCTTGCTCTCTTTAATGAGTTTTTGAATTTTTTTGGCCAGTTCTGATTCAATGCCGTTTTTGATTTTGACCACCTGCTTGACCTTATCGCCGCCGATTTTTTGCGATGGCTGCACGTCCATGAAGCGCACATCCACGTTGCGCTTGGTCAGTTTGTTGCGCAGGATGTCCTCGACCTGCTGGAGCTGAAAATCGGCATCGCCAAACAAGGTGATCTCTTTGTCCTTGAGCTCCAGGCCCGCTGAGCTGCCTTTAAAGTCAAAACGGGTGCCAATTTCTTTGGCAGAGTTGTCCACGGCGTTTTTGACTTCGACAAAATCAGCTTCCAAGACGGTATCAAATGAAGGCATAGCAGTTCTCTTTCTCTCTTCTCAAACAGGGCGCACCCACCAGACCCACTCAGGCGCAGTGCGACAATCGGGGGATGTTAGTCGAGAAAAATACTTCATTACAGAATTTGAATACCTTTGGTATTGCCGCCAGTGCCGATGTGCTGGTGCGCTTGACCAGCACCCAAGCGGTGCAGGAAGTCGCCTCCAGTGCCATTTTGCGCACCCCGCAAGGGGCCTTGCGCCCCAGCTTGGTGCTGGGTGGGGGCAGCAATATCGTTTTGAGTGGCGATGTGGTGCATGCCGTGGTGCTGAAAATGGAAATTCCCGGCATGGCCTTGGTGGAAGAAACGGCCAAGCATTGGATTGTGCAGGCTGGGGCGGGGGTGCGCTGGCATGACTTGGTGGAGTGGACACTGCAGCAGGGCTGGGGCGGTTTAGAGAATCTGGCGTTGATCCCCGGCACCGTGGGCGCAGCCCCTGTGCAAAACATTGGGGCCTACGGGGTGGAGCTGCAAGACCGCTTTCACAGCCTGGATGCGGTGGATTTGCGCACGGGGCAGGTCTTTACCCTGGATGCGGCCCAATGCGCTTTTGCCTACCGTGATTCGGTGTTCAAACATGTGCCGGCGCAGGCGGGTGATTTTGGCTTGGCAGGCCAAGCGGTGATAACCCAGGTGCGCCTGGCCCTTCCCAAGCAATGGCAGCCCGAGCTGGGCTACCTGGAGCTGCAGCGCAAGGCAGAAAGTTTGGGCACCGCCCAGCCCAGTGCCCAGCAGGTGTGTGATTGGGTGTGCGCCATTCGCCGGGCCAAGTTGCCCGATCCAGCGCAGATTGGCAATGCGGGCAGTTTTTTTAAAAACCCCACCGTCACCCAAGAGCAATGCCGCGACACCATTGCCCGCGAGCCCAAAATTGTTTACTACCCCCTGCCTGATGGCCGCATCAAGCTGGCTGCTGGCTGGTTGATTGATGCCTGTGGCTGGAAAGGCAAAACCCTGGGCCGCGCCGGGGTGTATGAGCACCAAGCGCTGGTGTTGGTCAATCGTGGCACGCTTGGCAGTTGCGACAACAGTGTGACGGGGGGTGAGGTGATGACCCTGGCGGCTGCGATTCAAACCAGCGTGTACGAGCGCTTTGGCATTCGGCTGGAGCCGGAGCCGATAGTGGTGTGATTTTGTTTTTGCAAACAATACAAAATCGTAAAATTTATCTTTTATTGCAAAGTAAACATATTCTGAACCCCACAGCTTTGGAAGCCGTGGTTTTTTCATGGTGCAAATGCCTGTGGTTGGTGGCAAGGAAATGACCGTTGAGTGAGAAAAAAACATCTTTAACAGCCAATGCAACGGCCTTGCCCCGGCTGCATTTGCTGGGCACCTTGGTGCTGATGCTGGTAGTAACACTGGCGTTGGCCAGCTTTTATTCTTGGCGCAGCAAAGAGCAGCAGCAGGCGTTTCGTGAGCGAATCACGCAGACCATGGCTGAGCAGCAGCGCCAGCGCCTTTCCTCCGAGCTGCAATCGGCCATCAGCTACCTTGAGTTTTTGCGCAAGCGCACCGAATCGGTCATGCGCCAGAACATGGTCGAGCAAACCGATGCCGCATTCGTGGTGGCGCAGGCAATTTATGAGCGCGAAGCCCCGCACCGCCCAGCGCAGCAAGTGCAGCAGCTGATTGTTGAAGCCCTGCGTCCGCTGCGTTTTTTTGAAGGCCGGGGTTACGTGTTTATTGACAGCATGCAAGGCGACTTTGTCCTGCTGCCAACGGCACCAGAGTACGAGGGCCAACCTGGCATCAACAACCAAGACGACACCGGCTCCTACATCATGCGGGGCTTGATCAATGCGGCCCTGACCCCGGATGGCAATGGCTTTTTTGAATACCGGTGGTACCACCCGAAAAACCCGCAAGCCATGGCGCGAAAAATTGCCTACGTGCGCCACTTTGCTCCTTTTGACTGGCTGATCGGCACCGGCGACTATGTTCTAGAGTGGGAAGAGCAGCAGAAAAAAGAAGCCATGCAGCGTCTGCGGGCCTTGCGCTTTGGCAGTACGGGCACCATTGGGCTGATCGACCATCACGGGCGCTCGCTGCTCAGTCCCAGCGATGCCTCGCTGGAAGGGCTGTTGCCTGAGCAAATGCTGCCCGTGCAGCGCCAGGCCTTAGAAAAGCTGCGCGAGACGGCCCAGGGCGGTGGCGGCTTTGTCGAATACGACTGGCCCCGTCCTGGAGCGGCACCCGATGCCCCCTTGGGGCGCAAAACCGCCTTGGTCACCACCTATGCCCCTTGGGGCTGGGTGCTGACCACCACCATGTTCAACAACGAGCTGGAAGCGCCCTGGCAGGCTGAAGTCCAGCAGCAAAACGAGCACAAAGTGCGCCAGCAGCTGGAGCTGGTGCTGGTCGTGCTGGCCTCTTTGCTGCTGGGCGGGCTGGGCTCGTGGGTGTTTTCGCGCTGGTCGGGGGACTTGTTTGCCCGCTACCACCAAGAGCGCGAAGCCACCCAGGAAAAGCTGCGCATCGCCGCCATTGCCTTTGAATCGCAAGAGGGCATGATCGTCACCGATGCCAAAAGCCGCATCCTGCAAATCAACCAGGCCTTTACCGACATCACCGGCTACAGCGCCGCAGATGTGGTGGGCAAAAGCCCCAGCATCCTGAAATCGGGGCAGCATGGTGCGGCGTTTTATGCTGCCATGCGCCAGCAATTGCTCAGCCACGGCACCTGGGCGGGAGAGGTTTGGAATCGCCGCAAAAACGGTGAAATCTACCCCGAGTGGCTGACCATTACCGCCGTCAAAGACGAGAACCAAACCACCACCCATTACGTCGGTTCGCTGTTTGACATTACCAGCCGCAAAGCGGCCGAGGAAGAAATTCGCCACCTGGCGTTTTACGACTCGCTGACCCAGCTGCCCAATCGCCGTCTGCTGCTCGATCGCCTGGAGCATGCCGTCAAAACCAGTGCCCAAACCGGCCACCACGGGGCCTTGGTGTTCATGGATTTGGATAATTTCAAGCGCGTCAATGACACCCTGGGCCATGAGCAAGGCGATCTGCTGCTCATAGAGATCGGCAAGCGTCTGCGTGCGGCCGTGCGCGAAAGCGACACCATTGCCCGCCTGGGCGGCGATGAGTTTGTGCTGCTCATTGAAGGCTTGGACACCCATGCCTTCAAGGCCGCCCAGCAGGTTGAAGCGCTGGCGCAAGAAATCTTGGGCATGCTGGCCACTCCGGTGGTACTCAAAGGGCAAGAGATCCACACCACCGGCAGCATGGGGGTGGTGCTGTTCAGTGGCTTGGCCGTGCCCGTGCCCGTGCCTGATTTAATGCAGCACGCCGATTTGGCCATGTACCGCGCCAAAGCCGAGGGGCGCAACAGCATGCGCTTTTTTAACCCGCAAATGCAGGCCGAGGTGCTGGAGCGCTTGGCCCTGGAACAAGCCCTGCGCCAAGCCATTGAACAAGACCAGCTGACCCTGTATTACCAACCCCAAGTGGGCAGCACCGGGCAGATTGTGGGCGTTGAAGCCTTGGTGCGCTGGCACCACCCCCAGCGCGGGCTGGTGTCCCCTGGCGAATTTATTCCTTTGGCGGAAGAAACCGGCCTCATCCTGCCCCTGGGGCAGTGGGTGCTGCAGGCCGCGTGCAAGCAGCTGGCGCAATGGGCGCAGCCCGCAGCCGCCAGTGCCCCGCAGGGCCTGTCCGGGCGCAGCCACTGGACGATTGCGGTGAATGTCAGCGGACAGCAGGTGGGCCAAGAAGATTTTGTTGCCCACGTGCTGCAAATTTTAGAAACAACCGGGGCCCCCCCGGCGCAGTTGAAGCTGGAGCTGACCGAAACCATCTTGCTGGAAAACCCCGATCAAGTGATTGAAAAAATGGCCGCCTTGCAACGCCACGGCGTGCGTTTTTCGCTGGATGACTTTGGCACCGGGTACTCCTCACTGGCCTACTTGCGCGACTTGCCGCTGAGCCAGCTCAAAATTGACCGCAGCTTTGTCCAAGCCATGGTGCACGATGCCAAAGCCAAGGCCATTGTGCGCACCATCGTCACCATGGCGAACAACCTGGGGCTGGACGTGATTGCCGAAGGCGTGGAAACCGCCGAGCAGCAGCAGGCCCTGAGCGCCAACGGCTGTTTGATTTACCAGGGCTACCTGTTTGGCAAGCCTGTACCGGTTGATGAGCTATCGTAAAAATAGCTGTTTCCGCTGATAAATAAACAGATTCAATGCTATTGATGCGTAAATCTGTTTATTTTTAAGCGCAAAGAGCTATTAAATTTTATTTCTTCTGTTGCTGCTGGTGCAGGTACAAATCGTCCGACCAGGTGGCCAACCACTGCGGGCGGTAGGCCACAAAGACGGCTGTGAGCATGCCGGTGACCACCGCATCGCCCCAGGCCATCAGCCAGCGGGCAATCTTGCCCAGCTCTTGCTGCACGCCGGGCAGTTGCTCGCCGGCGGCCTGGGCCAACAGCCCAGCGATGAACAGGCACACAACCGTGCCAAAAAAGCCCCGACCAAAGAGATAGACAAACACCTTGGTGCCCAGAAAGCGCCGCAGCAGTGCCCCCCAGCCCATCGCCAACGTGGCGGGCACCAGGCCGTGCCAAACGGTCAGCGCCAGCGTGGCCGGCACGCTCAGGCTGGGCGAGAGCAGCCAGGTGATAACGCCCACGGCCAGCAGTGTCAGCACCGCCAGGGGCCAGCCCAGCATCAGCAGCACCAGGCAAGCCCCCGACCACTGCAGCTGCAGCGGCATCTGGTGCAGCGTGGGCAGCGCCCACATCCAGGGCAGCACCACCAAGGTGGCCAAAAGCGGTGTCCACAGCCCACTGGCATCGCCGCTGCTTTGCGTCACCAGCGGGCGGCGGTTGAGCAGCTGCCGCCAGGGGCGCAGCAGCAGGGCCAGGATGAGGGCGATGAGGGCCAGAGAGAGTTCAAGCAGCATGGTGTTGCTTACCGGCTGGAGGCGGGGGGCAAAGCCAGGGCGGGATCAATCTGACCAATGAGTTGTGCCAGCGTCTCTTGGTTAATCTTAGTTTTGAACTGCACTGGAACGCCTTTTTTTTGCAGCGCTTGAAAAAAGCTTTCGGCGCTTTTGATCTTCCAGCGCTCAGTGGCCGGAATATCGCTGTGGTTGTCATAACCCTTGGTTTCCACCACCAAGTACAGCGCCTGCGCTTGGTTATCGTGGTGCAGCACATAGCCAAAATCAGGGTTGTATTTGCCCACTGGCGTGGGAATGTTGATGCGTGGCAGCTTGGCAAATACCGTGATGTGCGCCAGGTTGGCCTCATCCACCGTTGTGCGCTCAATGGTGCTGTCCACCGGCATCCACGGCTCTTCGTACAGCGAGCGCTCTTGCACAGCAGGATTGGCAATGGCATGGGTTTCTGCACCGCACAGGGCCTGGGCGACCTCTGCCAGCAGCTGCCCATTTTTATCGGTCAGTGCCGTCTGGGGGCGAATTTCGCGCAGCTCATAGCGCACGGTATTGACGATCAGCGCGTGCAGGCAGCGCACGATGATGTCGCGCAGCGTGGCCAGGGCGCGGTTCTCATTGCGCCGGATTTGGGCGAATTTTTCCGCCGGCATCCGCCGCACGATCTCGGCAATGGTGTGAAAGGACAGCCGCGTTTGGTTGGCCAACTCCCGCACAAAGCCCACCAGGGTAAACACAGGTTGTGACAGCTGCTGGTAGTTGGCTTGCACGCTGCGGGCCTGGGGCACTTGCTGCACATCGGTGGTACGGGTAATGCTGATAGCTAGTGATTTAACATCAAAATCCGTAGCTATAGTCGCAAGCACCGATTCAATAAAAATCGAATTTTTCACCTCATACCGCAACACCGCATCGCGGTTCAGGTTCTCCCATAATTGTTTGAACTTCTGAAACTGCTCAGGGCGCACATGCAGCAGTGCAGGCTGGCGATCGGGCTTGCGCTTGACTTGGCCTGCGCCCTCGTAATACCAATCCAGGTAGCGCAGCATGGCCTGGGCGCTGTCTGGGGGTAGGTTGGCAATGCCTGCCAGCGCTTGCTCTACCGCCTGGCGGTGGGCTTGGTAATGGGGGCGTTGCCAAAGCAAGGTGGCCTGGCCGCTGTCATCGTCCAGCGCAATCAGGCCAATATCGGCCAGCTTGTCCAGCACCTTATTGGCTTGGCGCGTGCTGCTGGCGATGCCAAAGGCGGCCAGCACCTGGTCGTCAAACTGGGCCGATACGCGTTGCACACTTTGGGCGCTGATCTCGTTTTGAATGGCGCGGACAAAATCGCCCTCGCTGGCGGGCACCACCACCGTCAAATCGTTGATAGCGTCAAACGCCGCATCCTGCACCGTCACCCGCTCCAATTGCTGGTTCACCGCCAGGCGCAGCCCCCGGCCAATTTGCTGCAGCTTGGTGATTTTTGAATCGCTGGGGGCCAGCTTGCACAGGGTGAACACGTTGGGGTTGTCCCAACCCTCTTGCAGCGCCCACATCGAGAAGATAAAGCGCAGATCGGTATCAAAAGACAGCAGCTTTTCCTTGTCCCGCAGAATCAGGGCAATGGCCTCTTCCTGGCCTTTTTCGCTGTGCGAGCGGGCAAAGTAACCTTGATGCACCCGCGCCACATCGTCCGCCGTGCGCTCCAGATAGGCGCGGTAGCCGCCATCCAGATCAGGGCGGGCCAGCACCTGGGCCAGTTCAGCGCGGTAATGCTGCTCAAACAGCGTGCGCAACACGGCGGGGCGTTGCCCGTCGGGCAGGTATTTATGCACCGCATCAATAAAAAACAGACTGATAGCCTTAATGCCGCGCAGAAAAAGCTGCTCCTCGCGCTCAAAATGGTTGGCAATGGTGCGGCGCACCAAGAGCGATTGCACCTCTTGGGCCAACATGCCGCAGCCGGTGGCCTCGCCCAGCGGCAAGCTAAAGCCGTTGGTAAAAATCAACTCGCTTTTCGTGATTTTCTCGACCACATGACCGTCTAAGTACGATAAACCGGTAATTTCCCCCAGATTATCCTTGGCATACAGTGCGGTGCTAGCCGCTTTGCCGTTACTGCCGGTATAGGTCACGCGGGCACAGCGCTCTTTGGCTGTGCCGCTGACTTCTTGCAAGGTCAGCGTTTGCGCCATATCCACGCCGGTGCCCACCGTATCCACAGTAATGCCTTTCACCAAACGCTGGCGAAAGGCTTGCAGGCTGTCCAGCGTATAAACCAAATTGGTGAAATTATCTTGCTTGAACGTAGCGCCAAAACGCAGCGTTAAAACCGGGTTGAAGCGCGGTAAAAACTCTTGCACCACCTTGCCTTCAAAGCGGTGCGGCTCATCAATAATTAAAACTGGGCGGATTTGGGCCAACGCCTGCATATAACTGCGGGCATGGCCGAATAAGTTGGCCTCCACACCGCGTTTGTTAATCAGCTTGCTATCACCGGCAAATGCTTGGTAGGTGGCCACCATAACACTGATACCCGCATTGGCGGCATGAATAAAGCCGCCGACAGTTTTATCTGAATAGTTGAAAATACTGATTTTTTGGTTATCGTATTCTCGTGCAAAAAAATCGGCCGTGGTTTGCAAGCTGCGAATGGTGCCTTGGCGAATGGCATTGCTGGGCACCAAAACAATAAACTTGGAGAGTTTGAATTTTTGGCGCAGGCGGTGAATGGTTTCAATAAAAGTAAAGGTTTTACCCGTGCCGGTTTCCATCAACACATCCAGCGACAGCGTGGGCGTTGCCGTGCTGGCCACCAGCACATTGCCTGCCGTAATCTGGCTGGCAGAGCGCACGGCCTGGATATTGGCGCGGATTTGCTCACAGGCTTCTGCGGGCTTAAAGATAGGATTGGCGTAGGCATTATCTGGCGCAATAAAGCGCACATCGTGTAGCACCTGCTCGATATTGCTAACGGCCTGGGCCTGATAAGCCAGGCGGGTGTATTGAAATTGGGCGGTAGCCATGGTTTAACCCCCTTAACCCCGCAGGTGCAGGCGGTCTGCGGCCAAGTCCAAGGTGTCCAGCCAACTGTTCACACCGAGTAAAAAGTTATCGTCTTGCACCCAGGGGGCGTAAATGCTGATATGCGACAGTGGCTGGCCTGCGGCCTGGGCGGCTTCCCAAGTCTGGCGCAGCACCAGCACATCTACCGCTTGCAAAATAAAGAGCGTGTTGCCCGCGCTGTATAAGGTCAAAGGCCGTATTTCTTGTATTTTTTCAGACAGCGGTAAACCCTCGGCCAGCAGCAGGTTGAACAGCACGCGCGGCACCTGGTTGGGCTGGGGCGTGGTGATGGTTTGCTGCAAGGCAGCAAAATCTTCTTGCGTGGCTGCGTGCAGGGGTTTTTGCAAAATCAGGCCATCGGGGTCATCGACCAAGTCAAATACCCGAAAGCCGGTATCCACGCTAGGGTGTTGCGCTTTGATTTTTGCACCGGCACGGCGAATGCGTTCGGCGGTGATTTCAAAAATTGTGGCTTCAGATTTGCCCAGGGTTTGGGTGACAAAGGTGTGGGCTTCTTTTTGCTTTTTTGCGTCAATGGGCTGGGGGATTTGCACCAAGATAAAACGACGCTGGCCGCCATCTTCGGCATTGAGTTCCATAACGGCCTGGGCGGTGGTGCCGCTGCCAGCGAAGAAATCTAAAACAATAGAATCTTCATCTGTGGTTAGTTTGCTAATTTCTCGTAATAAACGGATGGGTTTTGGTGTTTCAAATAGTTTTAAACCATCAAAAATTTGCATTAAATCTTTGGTACCTTCGGTAGCCGTTCCCCATTGAGTCCATAAGGTAGAAGGATTAGTTCCCTTTTTTAAAGCTTCTTCCAAGTAGCGTTTGTACTGAGGTTTACTATTGCCAGTTTTTCCAAAAATGATACGGCCTTGCGCAAGGGCTTCTTCAAATTTTTCCTTTGAAAATCGCCAGTGACGACCCTGTGGTGGCAGGTGCATTTTTCCGGTTTCTGGGTTTTTTATAGCGTAGCTTAGGTTTTCCCGAATATTTGGTGCATCCATAGGATCTGCCACCCATGGGCCAAGGGGGTCATTATCAGGATTGGAAAATTTACTGGTATCAGTCGCCAGTGGATTCATCGAAAGAATTGTTCTATCTTTTGAATAAACAAGTTTGTAGTTGTGCGCTAGTGAAACATCGGCATCGTTTTGTCCGGATTTTCGGTGTTCCCAAATAAACTGAGCAACAAAATTCTCCTCCCCAAACACCTCATCACACAACAGCTTCAACTGCGCCTGCTCATTGTCATCAATCGAAATAAAAATTACCCCATCATCGCGCAGCAAATCCTTGGCCAGCAATAAGCGCGGGTACATAAAACTGAGCCAGCCGCTGTGCGTGCGCGCACCGTAGATATTTTTGACGTAATCGATATTGTCCGCGCTGTAACCCAATTGCTCCAGCACTTCGCTTTGCCGCGCAGAGAAATCATCGCGGTAAATAAACGCATCACTTTGCGTGTTGTAGGGGGGGTCGATATAAATCAGTTTGACCTGCCCAAAATAGTTTTGCCGCAGCAGGCGCAGGGCATCCAGGTTGTCGCCCTTGATCAGCAGGTTATCGGTAGCGTCCCAATCCTGGCTGTCGGCCAGCAGCGGTTGCAGGATTTTTTGTGGCGGCACAAAGGCGCTGTGGTACGCCTCGCGCTTGCCCACCCAGCGCAGTTCGTAACCGTCTTCTTCCACGGCCACACGGGGATCAATGGCCAGTTGCAAGGCGTTGGCGTTGATGCGCATGCGCCCCTGCGCGTCGGTATCTATTGCGCCAGGGAAGTGCTGGCGCAGCAGCTCCAGCTTCTCGGCGTTGGGGCTGGGCTGGGGGTGAAAGGTTTGGAGTGTGGCAGGGGTGGTCATAAGTATTATTTAAAAAAGAGCTGTTTGCGTTTTGTTTTCAACAAATTTAGTGCTTTTTTACTAAAAAACTTTGTTATTCAAGCGGCAACAGCTATTGTTTTTAAACTGTTCGGTGTGGCAGGCGCGGGTGCCGGGGTGGGGGTGCCCAGGTTTTTCAAAATATCGCGCACCAGGTGGGCGCGGGCGGCGGGGTCGGGCAGGGCGCGTTCGATGCGCAGTTTGTCGTTGCCGGCCAGTTTGATGTGTTTGTTTTTTTGGATGAGCTGGATGATGTGCAGCGGGTCGATCGGCGGGTTGGGCTTGAAGGTGATGTTGATCACCCCCGGCGCGGCATCGACCTTGAGCACGCCGTAGGGCTCGGCCAGCACGCGCAGGCGGTGGGTGTCGATGAGGGTTTGCGTTTGGTGCGGCAGCTTGCCAAAGCGATCGACGATTTCTTCCAGCAGCGCATCGATTTGGCCGCTGGTTTTGGCCGAGGCCAGTTTTTTGTACAGCGACAGGCGCAGTTGCACATCGCCGCAGTAGTCGCTGGGCAGCAGGGCGGGGGCGTGCAGGTTGATGTCGGTGGCCGCCTGCAGGGGCGAGAGCAGGTCGGGCTCGTGCCCGGCTTTCAAGCTGCGCACGGCTTCGGCCAGCATTTCGTTGTAGAGCTGAAAGCCGATTTCGGTCATGTTGCCGCTTTGGTTGTCGCCCAGCACCTCGCCCGCGCCGCGAATTTCCAGGTCGTGCATGGCCAGGTAGAAGCCGCTGCCCAGCTCTTCCATCTCTTGAATGGCTTCCAGGCGCTGCTGGGCTTGTTTGGTCAGGCTTTGCACGTCCGGCACCATCAGGTAGGCATAGGCTTGGTGGTGGCTGCGGCCCACGCGCCCGCGCAGCTGGTGCAGCTGGGCCAGGCCAAATTTGTCGGCCCGCGCCATGATGATGGTGTTGGCGGTGGGCACGTCGATGCCGGTTTCGATGATGGTGGAGCACAGCAGCAGGTTGAAGCGCTGGGCGACAAAGTCGCGCATCACGCGCTCGAGTTCGCGCTCGGGCATCTGGCCGTGGGCGATGGCAATGCGGGCCTCGGGCAGAATTTCTTGCAGCGCTTGGCGGCGGTTTTCAATGGTGTCCACCTCGTTGTGCAAAAAGTACACCTGCCCGCCGCGCTTGAATTCACGCAGCACGGCTTCGCGGATTACGCCCTGGCTCTCAGAGCGCACAAAGGTTTTGATAGCTAGTCGCCTTTGCGGGGCGGTCGCAATCACCGATAAATCGCGCAATCCTTCCAGGGCCATGCCCATGGTGCGGGGAATGGGCGTGGCGGTGAGGGTGAGCACATCGACCTCGGCGCGCAGCTGCTTCATGGCCTCTTTGTGGCGCACGCCAAAGCGGTGCTCTTCGTCGATGATGAGCAGGCCCAAATCCTTGAACTTGGTGTTGGCGCTGAGCAGCTTGTGCGTGCCCACCACAATGTCGATGCTGCCTTCGGCCAGGCCCTTGAGGGCGGCGTTGATCTCTTTGGTGGTGCGAAAGCGGCTCATCTCGGCAATGCGCACCGGCCATTTGGCAAAGCGATCGACCAGGGTTTGGTAATGCTGCTCGGCCAGCAAGGTGGTGGGGGCCAAAAAGGCCACTTGCTTGCCGCCCATGGCAGCCACAAAAGCGGCGCGCAGGGCCACCTCGGTCTTGCCAAAGCCCACGTCGCCGCACACCAGGCGGTCCATGGGCTGGGGGCTGATCAGGTCGTGAACGACGGCGTTGATGGCCGCTTGCTGGTCGGCGGTTTCTTCAAAGCCAAAATCCTCAGCAAACTGCTCGTAATCGTGCGCGTTCAGGCGAAAAGCGTGGCCTTGGCGGGCGGCGCGGCGGGCGTAGATGTTGAGCAGCTCGGCCGCCGCATCGCGCACCTGCTCGGCGGCTTTGCGTTTGGCTTTTTCCCACTGGCTGCCGCCCAGCTTGTGCAGCGGGGCCGATTCGGGCGTAACCCCGGTGTAGCGGCCAATTTGCTGCAGCTGGCTGACCGGCACGTACAGCGCGGCCTTGTCGGCGTATTCCAGGTGCAAAAATTCTTGCAGGGCGGGGTTGCCGTCGGGGTCGGTTTGGCCCATGTCCATGTGGATCAGGCCCAGGTAGCGGCCAATGCCGTGCTGGCTGTGGACGACGGGGTCACCAATTTTTAGCTCCGACAGGTCGCGAATCAGCATGTCCACATCGCTGACCTGCTCTTGCTTTTTGCTGCGTCGGCGCACGCCGCTGCTGGTGGCAAACAGCTCGGTTTCGGTCACCAAGTCCAGCCCGGCTTCCAGCCAGGCAAAGCCGCGCACCAGGGGGCCGACAGCCATGCCCAGCGCCGCTTGCCCTTGCTGAAAGGCTTGCAGGCTGGCAAAGGCCGTGGGGGTGATGCCGCTGGCGCGCAAAAAGTCCTGCAGGCTTTCGCTGCGCCCAGCGCTTTCAGCCAAGATGAGGGTGCGCCGCCCGCTGCTGCGCAGGTGGTCTTGCAGGCGCTGCAGGGGCTCTGCGTGGCTGCGCTCGGCCGTCAGCGGGGGCAGGGGGGCGATACCGTCCAGCGCCTGCGGGTGGGCCGGGCTGCCTGCCACGGCGGCGGTGCCATCGGCCCCAGGGCGCAGGGCCAGCTGGGCGTAAGGCTTGGCCAGGGTGTAGAACTGCTCGGCCGTTAAAAACAGCGCTTGCGGCGCCAGGGCGGGGTGGTCGGGGTCGCCTTGCACCATGCGCCAGCGCTCTTGCGTGTCGTGCCAGAAGCGTTGCAGCGGCACTTGCAGGTCGCCGTGCAGTACCAGGGTGGCTTGCGCGCCCAGGTAGTCAAACACGGTGGCGGTGTCGTCAAAAAACAGCGGTAGGTAGTATTCGATGCCGGCGGTGGCCAGGCCCGCGCCCATGTCTTTGTAGATGCGGCTTTTGGTGGGGTCGCCCTCCAGCAGCTCGCGCCAGCGGGTGCGAAACTGGGCGCGGGCGGCCTCGTCCATCGGAAATTCGCGCCCCGGCAGCAGGCGCACGGTTTTTACCTCGTGCTGGCTGCGCTGGGTGTCGGGGTCAAAGGTGCGGATGCTGTCGATCTCGTCGTCAAACAAGTCCACCCGGTAGGGGCTGCTGCTGCCCATGGGGAACAGGTCAATCAGGCTGCCGCGCACGGCGTATTCACCCGGGCTGACCACTTGGCTGACGTGCTGGTAGCCGGCCAAGCTCAGTTGTGCTTTGAGTTTGGCTTCATCGAGTTGCTGGCCCTGGGTGAACGAGAAGGTGTAGGCGGCCAAAAACGACGGCGGTGCCAGCCGGTACAGCGCCGTGCTGGCGGGCAGCAGCACCACATCGACCTCGCCCTGGCGAATGGCCCACAGCGTGGCCAGGCGCTCGCTGATCAAGTCTTGGTGGGGCGAGAACTGGTCGTAGGGCAGCGTCTCCCAGTCCGGAAACAAAGCGCAGCGCAAGCCGGGCAGAAAGAAGGCGATCTCGTCCTGCAGGCGGCGGGCATCGCTGGCATCGGCACAAATAATGGCTGTGACCCGCCCGGCCGCTTTCTCTTGCCGCGCCAGCTGGGCCAGTAACAGCGCATCGGCGCTGGCAGCGGGTAAAGGGTGGGTAAAGCGTTGTCCGAGGGTGAGTTTGGGCAAGTGCATGGCAGGCAGATCAAGGCGGAAAAGCAACAACAACAGCCGCAGGCAGCGGCTGGGGCAATTTTAGGGCGGTGCCACAACCCGCGCAGCGCAACCGCCGGTGGCGCCAGCCAGGGCCAGCGCGCTCGGTTTTTTCAGCGGTGTTTAGCGGTATTCAGCGGTATTCAGCCGTGTTCAGCGCTTGCGCTTGGCAGGCGTTCCGCCGCGCTTTTGCGGTGCAGCCTGGGCAACGCGCTTGGCGGGGGCGGCTTTTTTGTTGTTGGCCGTTGTGCGTTTGCCGCTGGCTTGGCTGCGGATGGCTTGTTGCACCTCGGTGTAAATGCTCAGTGTTTGGCCGATGCGCAGGCCCGCGTTGGCCGGCAGTTTGTTCCAGCTGGTCAATTGGTGGGCGCTGACGTTGTGGTGTTTGGCCAGGCTGGCCAGGGTGTCGCCACGCTGCACGCGGATGGCTTTGCGTTTGGTGACCAGGCTGTATTCGGGCGTGAACTCTAAGCGGGCGTTGTTGGCCAGCTGCTGGGGGACATCCTGCGTGTGCGGCTCCAGCCGGGGCACGATCAGGGCCGAGCCAGCTTTGATCATCATGCGCGGCGGGATGTCATTGACCTCGCGCAGCTGCGCTTCGCTGGCCCCGGTTTGCGCCATGACATCGGCCAGGCGCATGGTTGTGGGGGCTTTCCACACCGTCCAGCTGGCCAATTTGGGGTTTTTGCCGGATTTAAGCTCTTGCAGGTTTTGCTTGAAGACTTTGGCGTTGTCCCAGGGCAGCAGGATTTTTTGCGTGGCCGCGGCAAAGATCACCGGTTTTTTCAGCGAGGGGTTGAGCGCTTTGAAATCGTCCATGGACACATCGGCCAGCTCGGCGGCAACTTGGGCATCCATGTCGTGCTGGATTTCGACCACATCAAAGAAGGGGTGGTTCTCGATGACGGGCAGCTCCGTGCCAAAGGCTTCGGGGTTGGCGATGATGTTTTTCACCGCTTGCAGCTTGGGCACGTAGAACTGGGTTTCTGCCGGCATGGTCAGATCGGTGTAGCTCGTGCCCAGCTGGGCTTTTTCATTGCGCTTAATGGCGCGGCTGACACTGCCTTCGCCCCAGTTGTAGGCGGCCAGGGCCAGGTGCCAGTCGCCAAACATAGCGTGCAGTTTTTCCAGGTAATCCAGCGCCGCGCGGGTGGAGGCCAGCACATCGCGCCGATCGTCGCGCAGCATGTTTTGCTGCAGGTCAAAGTAGGTGCCCGTGGCCGGCATGAATTGCCACATGCCAGCGGCCTTGGCGCTGGAGACGGCCTGCGGGTTAAACGCGCTTTCGATGTAGGGCAGCAGCGCCAGCTCGGTGGGCATGTTGCGCTTTTCCAGCTCTTCGACAATGTGGAACAGGTATTTTTTCGAGCGCTCGGTCATGCGCAGGATGTAGTCTGGGCGGCTGCTGTACCACTGCTCGCGATCGGTGACTTTGTCGCTTTCCAGGTTGGGCATGGCAAAGCCGCTGCGGATGCGCTCCCACAGGTCTTGGGGCGGCTCCAGCGAGGCGACCTTGCCCGAGGCGAGGCTCGATTGCGATAAGGGTTTCAGTGGCCCGCTGGCCTGCGGGCCGGTGGGCGTGGTGGCGGCACAACCGGCCAGCCACAGCGAAAACAGGACAAGAAAAAGGCGCAAGGTGGGCATGCAAGGGGGGCGCATCAGGCAAGTTATGCAAAAACGTTTTTCCAAGCCCGCAGCGTGGCCAAGGTGGCTTCAGGTGTGGGGGCCGTGGTGGGGTCGAAAGTGACAGCACTGCGCTGCACCGTCGGCACGTTGCAGCGCAAAAACGGGTTAATGGCCAACTCCTGCGCCATGGTGGAGGGCAGGGTGGGCAGGCCACGGTCCCGTTGCTGCTGGCACCAGTGCTGGTACTGCTGCAGCACGGCATTATCAGGCTCTACAGCCAAGGCAAAGCGCAAGTTGCTCAGTGTGTATTCGTGCGCACAGAAAACCTGGGTGCTCGCTGGCAAGGCCGCCAATTGCTGCAGCGAGGCGTGCATTTGCGCGGCCGTGCCCTCAAACAAGCGGCCACAGCCGCCAGAAAACAGGGTGTCGCCACAAAATAGCGCACCACCTGCGACCAGGTCGGGGGCGTACCAGGCAATATGCCCTGCGGTGTGGCCGGGCACGGCCAACACCAGCCAGTCGGTGCCCAGCAATGCGATGCGTTGCCCGGCGTGTACGCGCTCGACGGGCTCGGGCAGTTTTTCTTGGGCTGGCCCCAACACGCGGCACTGGGTGGCTTGGCGCAGCGCGGCCACACCGCCGGTATGGTCGCCATGGTGGTGGGTCAATACAATCGCCTGCAGGGTCAATTGCTGGGCTTGCAATGCGGCCAGCACCGGTTGGGCATCGCCCGGATCGACGACCACGGCGTTTTTTCCGTCGTGGGCCAGCCAAAGGTAGTTGTCGTTAAAAGCGGGCAGGGGCTGAATCAACATAAGCAGGATGAAATAAACAAGGTCCAAAAGAGGAGTAAAGATTGCACGATGTCACGCCACAGGCCAGGGCCTGGCAGCAGTATTTGCTCGACTGGCAGCAGCAGCGCTGCGATGAGGCCGTGGCCGATATTTTTGGCTACTACGCAGTGCAAGTGGGGTGGCCCGCTTTGCAGGCTTTGCGCTGCAACCGCATGCCCCGGCGCTGGCTGGCGGCACAAGAGGCGGATTTGACCTGCGAAAACCAATCTTGCCAAGCGCCCGCGCAGGCCCAACTGGTCTGCCACCCCGAAGCCCTGCCCTTTGCCGAGGCCAGCATCGACTTGCTGGTGCTGCCTCACACCTTGGAGCGCTGCCACTCGCCCCACGCTGCCGTGCGCGAAGTGGCGCGGGTGTTGGTGCCTGAGGGGCGGGTGCTGATTTTTGGCCTCAATCGCTGGAGTGTGTGGGGTGCGCAGCATGGGCTGGAGCGCCCAGCGCAGCTCAATGCCGCCCGGGGTTTGAGTTATTGGCGGCTGCGCGATTGGTTGCAATTGCTTGATTTAGAGGTGCTGGCGGTTGATTTTGGCTGCCATGCTCCGGCTTTGGAAACGGCCCTGTGGCAGCAGCGCTGGGCGTGGCTGGATGCGCTGGGGCAACGCGCTTGGCCGGTGCTGGGCGGGGCATACTGCGTGCTGGCGGTGAAAAAAGTCCCCGGCATGCGCCTGCTGGGGCCCGCTTGGCGGCGGCAAACGCTGGCAGGTGCCGCTGCCGCCGCTGCTGCGCAAAAGAATGTAGGAAAACAAATTGAATGAAGTTGTGATTTATACCGACGGGGCTTGCAAAGGCAATCCCGGCCCCGGTGGTTGGGGGGTTTTGCTGCAAGCGGGGCCCCATGTCAAAGAGTTGTATGGCGGCGAGCGCCAAACCACCAATAACCGCATGGAGCTGACCGCTGTGATCGAGGCGCTGCAGGCACTCAAACGCCCCTGTGATGTGCAGCTTTACCTGGATAGCCAGTACGTGCGCCAGGGCATTACCGAGTGGATTCACGGCTGGAAAGCCAAAGGGTGGCGCACGGCGGCCAAGCAACCGGTAAAAAATGCCGATTTATGGCGGGCTTTGGATGCCTTGGTGCAAAACTCGGGCCACCGCATTACTTGGCATTGGGTCAAAGGCCATGCGGGCGATCCAGGCAATGAGCGGGCCGATGCCTTGGCGAACCTGGGCGTGGAGCAGGTGTTGGCTTAAGAGGGGTAAAAGCGGTAAGCGCGTCTTGGCGACCTCGGTACGGGTGTGCCGCCCTCTACCCTCTACAGCAGGCCATCGAGCAGCCACACCGGCACGCTGTCACCGGCGGCCACGCTGCCTTGGTCGTGCGCCAGCACGATGAGGCAGTTGGCCTGCACCATGGAGTGCAGCAGGCCCGAGCCTTGCGCCCCGGTGGTGCGCACGGCCAACTGCCCATCAGCCCCCGTGCTGACTTGGGCCCGCAGGTATTCGGTGCGCCCAGGCTGTTTGCGAATGCTGTGGCTGCACTGGGCCGGAACCAACAAGGGGGCCGTGGGGGTGGCCCCCATCAAGCGCTGCAGCGCTGGACGCACCAAGGCCAAAAAGCTGACCATGGCCGCCACAGGGTTGCCAGGCAGGCCAAAAAGCCAAGTCGATTCGCTATTTTGAGAGCTGTTAGCGCTTTCTGGTATTGCGAAATCGCTGTTTTTGTTCGTAATTTTTTTATGAATTTTGCCAACAGCAAAAGGCCGCCCTGGGCGCAGGGCCAAGCGCCAAAATGCCACTTCGCCCAGTTCTTGCATCAAAGCTTGGGTGTGGTCGGCAGTGCCCATGCTGACACCGCCGCTGGTGATGATGGCATCGGCCACTTCAGATGCTTGTAAAAAGCTAGCACGTAGCGCTTGTGGGTTATCGGAAATAGCCCCAAGATCAATAATTTCTACGCCCATATTGCGCAACATGCTTGTGATCGTATAGCGATTGCTGTCAAACACCGCCCCTGGGCGGGGGGCATCGCCCAGGGTCAAAATTTCATCGCCCGTCGAAAAATACGCGACACGCAAACGCCGTACCACGGGCAGCGTGGCCAGCCCCAAGCTGGCGGCCAAGCCCAAGGCGGCGGCGTGCAAGGGCTGGCCTTGGGGCAGGGCGATGTGCCCTTGGGCCAAGTCTTCACCGCGCAGGCGAACATTGGCCCCAGGCGGCAGGCCGTTGGCAGGCAGGGTGACGGTGGTGCCGGTCACGGTCACCTGCTCTTGCGCTACCACGGTATCGGCCCCGGCGGGGATCACCGCCCCGGTCATGATGCGCACGGCTTGCCCCGCCTGCAGCGTACCGTCCCAAGCTTGGCCCGCCAAGGCGGTGCCGACGATGGTTAGCGCCAGCGTTTGCCCGGCTGGCACAGTGCCCAGGGCGCAGCCCGCAAACGCATAGCCATCCATCGCGCTGTTGTTGTGCGGTGGCACATCGACGGGGCTGATGAGGTCTTGCGCCAGAATGCGTCCCCCGGCTTGGGGCAGGGGCAGGTGCTCGGTCGTGCCAGCACACACGGTCAGTGGCGTGATCATTTGTGCCAGCAGGGCCTGGGCCTGGGGGACGGGAAGGTCGGGGTGCATGCGGTTTATTCCAAGGTTTGCAGCTCGGCCAAGGTGTTGATATTGACAAAGCTGCGCAAAGGGTGGTCGGTGGCTTGGTCAAAAGGGCACAGGATGCGGCCTTGCTCCTGGGCCCACTGGCCAATTTTGTGGCCCCCTTGCTGCAAAAAATCGGCCAGGCTGGGGGCCAGGCTGCGATGCAGCAAGGCAAAGGTGGGCTGGGGGCGCAGCTGGCCGGTGGCATCCGGGGCCGCAGCCAGTACCAATCTGGCGTGATGGGTGTGCGCACAGGCGGCCAGCCGCTGGGCCAAATCGAGGGGGAAGAAAGGGCTGTCGCACGGTACCGTCAGCAGCCATGGCGTGCGGCAGTGGGTCAGCCCGGTCAAAAATCCGGCCAAAGGCCCCGGGTACGGGGGCAGGTGATCGGGCAACTGGTCGGGCAGCACCGGCACCCCCCAGCCGGTGTAGTGGTCAAGATGGCGATTGGCGCTGACCAAGCAGCGGCTCACTTGTGGCTGCAGCCGCTGCAGTGCGTGGTAGGCCAAAGGCTGCCCCGCAAAAAGTTGCAGGCCTTTGTCGCGCCCCCCCATGCGTGAGCCCTGGCCGCCGGCCAAAACCAGGCCGGTGGTGTGGTCACGGGTGGGCGTTGTCCATGGGGTTTGCATTGCGCTAGGCATGCCATTAGCCGCCGATGTAGCTCATTTCAATGCGTTTGCGCTGTACCGTGGTGATGGGCTGGCTGGGTGCATTGCCTTGGTTTTCGGGGGCCAGGCCTTGGGTGCGCAGTTCGGAATAACGGTCGGTGCGCTGGCCCCAAATCTGGGCAATGCGGGCGCTGATGTCGGCATCGCTGCTGCCATTGCGCAGCAGGCTGCGCAAATCCCAGCCCTGGTGGGCAAACAAGCACAGGTAAAGCTGCCCCTCGGTCGAGAGGCGGGCACGGTTGCAACTGCCACAAAAAGCCTGCGTCACGCTGCTGATGACCCCCACCTCGCCCAGGGACGGGTCGTACTGCCCCTGGGCATTGGCGTAGCCCCAGCGCTGGGCGGTCTCGCCTGGGGCCGAGGGTTCTAGCGGTACCAGTGGGAATTGCGCTTGCAGCCGGGTGATGATTTCGGCAGAGGGCACCACCTCGTCCATGCACCAGCCATTGGTGGCTCCCACGTCCATGTATTCAATAAAGCGCAGCGTCACCCCGGTGCCGCGAAAGTGCGCTGCCATGGGCAGAATGTCGTGCGCATTGGTGCTGCGCTTGACGACCATATTCACCTTGATGCGCTCAAACCCGGCCGCTTGCGCAGCGGCAATGCCATCGAGCACTTTGGTCACCGGGAAATCCACATCATTCATGCGCCGAAAGGTGGCATCGTCCAGGCTGTCCAGGCTGATGGAAAGGCGGCTTAAACCCGCATTTTTCAAGCTGCGGGCCTGGCGCTGCAGCAGCGAGCCATTGGTGGTGAGTGTGACCTCTAAGGGTTGGCCTTCCAAAGTGGTCAGCACGGCCAATTGGCCAATCAGCTGCCCCAAATCCTTGCGCAGCAAAGGCTCGCCCCCGGTCAGGCGAATTTTGCCCACGCCATGGGCAATAAAAAGCCGGGCCAATCGGGTGATCTCTTCAAAGTCCAGCAAAGCACTGCGGGGCAAATAAACGTGGTCTTTGCCAAACACCTCTTTGGGCATGCAATAAGTACAGCGAAAATTGCAGCGATCGGTCACGCTAATGCGTAAATCGCGCAGCGCACGGCCCCGGGTATCGCGCAGCAAGGTGGGCTGGACAGCGGGCGGCAGGGGGGAGGAGGGCAGGCAGGCAGACATGGCTGCCGATTGTGCCTGAGTGCTTTTTTAGTCGGAGCAAAGCCCGTAATTTTCCCAAGCTTTGCTGTGCCGACTTTTGCATGGCTGGCCCGCCTGGCTGGGCTCGAACCAGCTACCTATTGCTTAGAAGGCAAATACCGCACTACTTTGACGGATTTTGGCGGACGGTTATGGAAACGAAAACATTTTAAAAATCAAGTGGTTGCGGTAATCATTGGTTTGTTGCAGTCCAAAACAGTCCGCCAAGTGCCAAAATTCTGTTTACCCCTTTGTTTACCCCTTGAGAGGTTTCAGAATGACCCGCTACCCAAAATCAGGCAAAGGCAAGCAATGGACAACACGCGAACTTGCTGCCGTGCCTGCGGCCTGGAAAGGTGACACCCTGAGCGATGGCGGCGGCCTGTCGGGGGAGGTGCGAGTAGCTGCAGACGGGCGCGTGTCCGTGCGTTTTAAATTTGCCTTTCGCTGGGATGGCCGCCTTTGCTGGTACCAGTGCGGAACATGGCCAGGCGTGGACTTGGCAGAAATCCGGCGCAACCGCGATGCCGCCCGCCTGCAAGTGGCCCAAGGTATCAACCCGGCCCAGGCCAAGGAAGCCGCCCGCATTGAAAAACAAAGGGCCATTGCTGAAACCTTGGCCGCTAATGAGCAAGAGCGGCAAGAGCGGCTGACCGTTGCCGATTTGTTCACGGCCTGGCTGGCCGATGGGGTCAATCGCAAAGATGGAAACGAGGGGTTGCGCCGGTACTACGGCAAAGACATTGCCCCTCGCCTTGGTGCCCTAGCCCGGATATTTCACGCATGTAGCCAACGGCGTGCGCAGCGGGGCATCGCGGCGCGGATTTGAGCG